>CAIYQJ010000476.1 GCA_903928275.1 uncultured Chloroflexota bacterium | reverse complement strand
GTGGGAAAGACCGCCATCGTCACCCAGTTCGGCGCGGCGATCGGCCACCCGGTCGTCTCGATGCTGGGGTCGCAGCTCGCCCCCGAAGACCTCGTCGGCGTCCCGCGGATCGTGGGCGAGCACTCGGTCTTCGCGCCGCCGCGGATGATCGCCGGGCGGACTGAGCCGTTCGTCCTCTTCATCGACGAGTTCAACGCCTCCTCGCCGGAGGTCCAGAAGGCCTTCTACTCCCTCATCACGGAGCAGCGCCTCGCCGAGTACCACCTGCCCGCCGGGTCGATCGTCATCCTCGCGGGCAACCGGGCGGCCGACAACGCGATCACCCGCCAGGTGAGCTCCGCCCTCATGAACCGGGTCGTCCACATCGAGCTGCGCGCCTCGTCGCGCGACTGGCTCCGCTGGGCGTACGGCGCGGGCATCCACGAGCACGTCATCCGCTACATCGAGACGCGGCCGGACCACCTCGCGGTCGCGCCGCCGAAGACCGAGGAGCCCTTCTCCACGCCCCGCAGCTGGCACATCCTCTCCGACGCGATGCACGCCTACGGGGCGGCTCTCACGCCGGAGATCGCGACGCTCCTCGCGGAGGGGACCGTCAGCCCGAACCACGCCCGCAACTTCTCCGGCTTCGTCCGCGGCCTCATGAACAGCATCCGCGTCGACGAGATCATCGACGGCACGGCACCGCTGCCCCTGGCGCCCGACCAGCGCGACGTCCTCACGTTCGTCATCCAGGCGATCCGGGCCCAGCTCGTGAAGGAGCTCCCGCCGACACGGGCGAACCTCACGCCCGCGATGCGCGAGCGGCTCCACAACGTGCGGCGTCTCATCGCCGAGATCGCCCGGACCGACGAGGAGCTCGTCGTCCTCCTCCTCGCGACCGAGCAGGGCGAGGACGCGCGCAACTACCCCGCGTGGTTCCTCGCCGAGGTCGCGGGCTCGCTCGGCAAGCTCGTGGCGAAGCTCGGGCCGGAGGACGCCATCGAGATGCTTCCCTGATGGCGCGTCGGAGGCCCCCGAAGCACGACCCTGCCGACGAGGACCGCAAGCGCATCGAGGCCAACCGCGCGGCCGCCGAGGACGCCTTCGGTGGCTTCCGTGGCTACCAGCGCCTGTCCCATTGGCCTCCCGCCTTCCGGCCCGATGCCGTCGGCGTGCTCCTCCGACCCCTCGCCGCCGAGCTTGCGCTGGTGACGAAGGCGGGGCGGGAATACGCACGCATCTCCGGGTTCGGAGCGATCGATGCCGCGGCCAAGCGGGTCTTCCTCAACCCGACCGTCCCCGGCGAGCACGGGGTCGACGACTGGGCCTATGTCCTGCTCCACCTCCTCCTCCACCTCGGGCTCGAGCACCACCTCACTCCCGCCGACGCCGCCCTCCGCGCCGCGCGCGAGGCACAGGTGGACGCTCTCGCGGCATCGCTCGGGGTCGTGTCTCGGCCACCCGGCTACACGCCCCTCGACATGCCCGGAGACGACGCGGAACGGACGGCGGAGCGGTTGCGGGCCGGCGCCCTCGGCCCCGTGCCGCTGTTCACGCTCGCGGGGCCGGATCGCGACGACGTCATCCTCGCGCCGAATGCCGTCGGCTTCGCGGACCGCTTCGCCGAGGGCCTCGAGGCGCTCGTCGGCCTCCGCGCCGAGCAGCTACAGCCGGGGCGACGCAAGGGCGAGCGCTCGATCGCGGAGCAGGCGCGCGCCTACGTCATCAACCGCTACCCCCTGCTCGCCGGGATGGCGGCGCAGATCCGGATCATCAGCGACCCCGCGATCGTCAATCGCGAGGGGGTCGAGTCCGCAGCGGTGAACCCGCGCCTCGGCGAGATCTACCTCTCGGTCGACAACGGGACCACCCTGCGGGAAGCGGTCTTCCTCCTCGGGCACGAGCTGCTCCACCTGGGACTCCGCCACGCCGACCGGATCGGCGGCCGCGATCCCTTCATCTGGAACCTCGCGTGCGACTTCAAGTGCAACCAGTACCTCGTCGAGATGGGCGTGGGCGTCATGCCCCAGTTCGGCGCGCTGTACGACCCGGCGCTCGGCACGCTGTCGGCAGAGTCGATCTACGACCACCTCGTCACGCACGTCGGGTCGAAGCGCGGGCACCAGTCGAAGTACCGGACGTACGCCGGGCTTGGCCGCGGCGACATGATCCTCGCCGGCCCCCGCGTCGTCCTCCGCGGCGACGTCACCACGCTCGAGGACGCCTGGGTCCGCGCCCTCTGCTTCGGCCTCGACGCCTGCCGCATCGGCGGCGGTACGTGGGGGCGCGGCCTCATTCCCGCCGAGCTCGAGGAGGAGATCGAGGCACTCGACGTGGCGCCGATCGCGTGGGACGTCGCGCTCGCCCACTGGTTCGAGGCGAACGTCCGGTCGCCGGAGCCCGTGCGCACGTACGCGCGTGCGAGCCGCCGCCAGGCGGCCACCCCCGACATCCCGCGGCCCCGGTACTGGACACCGGAGTGGATCGTCCGCCAGGCGACGTTCGGGGTCATCCTCGACACGTCCGCTTCGATGGACCGCGAGCGGCTCGCGACCGCGCTCGGCGCGATCGCCGCGTACGCGGAGTCGCGCGCCGTCCGCTGGGTCCGGCTCGTCCACTGCGACGCGAGCCCGTATGACGACGGCTACGTGGACACGGACGAGTTCCGTCGGCGCTACCCGGTGAAGGGCCGTGGCGGGACCGTCCTCTTCCCCGCGGTCCAGTACCTGCTCGCACAGCCCGACTTCCCGCCCGATGCCCCGGTCCTCCTGCTCTCGGACGGGGAGTGCGAGCCGGACATGCCGCCGATCCCGCGGACCCACGCGTGGGTACTCCCGACCGACGGGTGGGTGGTGCCGCCCCGGACCGGCGGCGAGGTCTTCAGGGTGCTGTGAGAGGCGGGTTCGTGTGCGGTCGCCGCGGTGCGGATCGGGCTTTCGCGCGGGCGCCGGGCCGTCGCGATGCCGATGGGGCACGAGTGCCGGCTCGAGTGGTTCGACCGCTTGACGCTCCGACCGCGGCCGGGGGACCATCGGCCGGTGGATGACGAGCGACTCCCGTCGGCCGAGGAGGCTCGCATGCGCCGGCGCGATGGCCGGATGCGCGCTGCGGAGCGGGCACTGATGAACTCGGGAGCGGCGAAGCTCTTCAAGCAGATCCTCGATCGGCAGGGGCGGGAGGCGCGCGAAACCGCCCCGCCGAAGCCGCGTCGCCCGAAGGGCCGCACCTCCGATAGCCCGGAGAGCGAGAAGGGCGAACACGGGACCTGATCCGGGCCGCGCCTGATCACGAAGTTGCGGCTTGGCGAGGGCTGGCCCTCTCGCTCGAGGACGCCGACGCACACGAGGCGTGGTCGCGTCCGGACGGAAGAAGGGGGGGCCCGTCTGCGACCGACGGCGACCCCGCCCCGAGGCTGATCTCGAAGTCCCGCTCGCGCCGCGCGAGGCTCGGGTCGACGTGACGCCTGTCGTCGGTCCGCGGCGCGAACCCGAGCGGGTTCGCGTGGTCGTCGCTCCTTCCGACCGGGTCCGCGAACTGCACCACTC
>CAIYQJ010000475.1 GCA_903928275.1 uncultured Chloroflexota bacterium | reverse complement strand
GGGGACCCCGGCGAGGAGGATCATGCCGGCGACGAACGTGGATGGCACCAGCAGGACCACCGTCGCGACCTCCGCGACGAGGAGCTTGGCGGTCACGATCTCCCACCGCGGGATGGGCTTGGCGAGGAGGTAGACGATCGTACCGTCGTCGATCTCCGTGCCGAGCGCGCCGGTGCCGAACAGGAGCGCGACGAGCGGCAGCACGACCACCACGACGAGCGTCTCGAGGAAGACGGTGGCGATCCCGTTGGGGTCGTCCTTCACGCCGACCGCGCGGGCGAAGGCGGCGAGGAGGACCGGGAGGATCACGAAGAGGAGGACGAGCAGGCTTCGCCGCCGTGACAGGAGCGACCGGACGGTGACGCTCACGATCGCCCAGAACGGGCGCCCGCTCACCGCTGCACCAGGTAGCTGAAGACGCTCTCGAGCGACTCGTCGGTGGGCACGACCTCCCACAGGCTCACGCCGGCGCCGCGGGCCACGCGTGCGATCGCCCGGCTGAAGCCGCCGAAGTCGGCCGTCCGCGCCATGATCCCGCGATCGCTCACCTCCACGCCGAAGACCGACGGCTCGGCCATGAGCTCGGACGCCATCCGCCGGTCGTCGGACGAGCGGATCGTGAATGTGTGCGGGCGGTCCGTCATGAGCCGTCGGATCTCGCGGTAGTCGCCGCTCGCCGCGAGGCGCCCCGCCACGATGACGAGGATCCTCTCGCCGAGGCGCTCCACTTCCTCGAGGATGTGGCTGCTGAAGAGGATGACCCGCCCCTCGTCGGCCATCCGCCGGAGGAGCTCCATCATGTGCAGCCGCTGGCGCGGATCCATCCCGTTGAACGGCTCGTCGAGGACGAGGACGTGCGGATCGTGCACGAGCGCCGCGGCCACCTTGATGCGCTGGCGCATCCCCTTGGAGTAGCCGCCCATCGCGCGGTCCGCCGACGCGGCGAGGTCCACCTCGTCGATGGCGCGCGCGGCAGCGGACGCTGCGTCCGGGACGCCCTGGAGGCGCGCGTTGTACGCCACGAACGCGCGCCCGGTGAGGAAGCCCGGCAGGTTCTCGCGTTCGGGGACGAGTCCCACGCGCCGGTACATCGACGGGTCGCGCCAGGTAGAGCGCCCCTCGATCGCCACGGTGCCGGTGGAGGGCCGCAGCAGCCCCGAGATCATCGAGAGGATGGTGCTCTTGCCCGCGCCGTTGGGGCCCAGCAGGCCGGTGATGCCGGGATCGAGCGCGAACGAGACCTCGTTCACCGCCACGACGTTGCCGTACCAGCGCGACACGCCGAGGAGCTCGACCGGTGCGCCGGTGGGCCGCGGCGCCTCGGCGGAGGGCGTCCGCCCGGCGACCGCGCCCTCGCCCCACGCGGGCCCGGTCGGTCGACCGCCCGTCGCGCTCACGCCTCGACCGTGTGGTAGCGGCGGAACAGCAGCCCCACCATCGCGAGGACGACGACGAGCGTCGCGACGATGTACACGAGACCCGGCAGGTCCGCCCGCTTGACGATGGGGCTGGGGATGTCGGCGGTCGGGGTGGAGAAGAGGAACGACGTGAGGCCGGTGAGGATCGTGTCGATCGACAGGAGCGCCACCCACCGGCGCGCCTCGCCGCGGAGCACCGCGTAGAGGATCCCGCCGATCGCGTTGCTGGCGATGAAGACCCCGATGATCACGGCCGTCGCGTACGCGCGCCGCGGCGTGAAGGCGGAGATCGTCAGGCCGAGCGCGGCGAACAGCGCGGAGATCGCGATCGCGCTGGCGAGGATCGGCAGGACGTCGGGAAGGTTGGCCGACAGGCCGGTCGAGATGTCGGACGCCTGGAGGACCCGGCCCGTGAAGAGGAGCGCCTGCGGCGCGAGCGTGAAGAGGAGGAGGGCGACGAAGAGGGCGAGGAGCTTGGCGAACGCGTAGTCGGAGCGGAGGATGGGCCGGCTGAAGTAGAGCGGAAGGACGCGGTTGCGCTGGTCCGGTCCCACGAGCTCGGGAGCCTGCGCCGCGATGAAGAGGAAGAGGATCGTCTGCGTGACCGAGTAGTAGCTCTCGTACCGGATCGGGTCGAAACGTTGGCCGGCCGGGCCCACCAACCCGCTGAGACCCAGGCTGACGATGGCCGGGATGAGCAGGAGGACGAGCAGGCCGAACGGGACGACCTTGGACCGCCCGCCGCGCCCGATCCCGTACGCGCCGCGGACCGTGTGGGCGACGAGGGTGCGGACGGCCTGCGGGCGGCGCAGGCGCGGCCCCTCGTACCCGCGGTACCCGATGTCGTAGATCGCGCCACCGGGGCCCGCGGCGCCTCCGCCCGGAGTCGTGGCGCCTCCGCCCGGGGTCGTGGCCTCATCCCTGCCCGTCGGCCCGCTCATGCGGCGGTCCCGGCGGGCAGCTCGACGGCGTCGCGGAACAGGTCTTCGAGGGAGTGGCGGCGCTGCTCGATCCGGATGAGGCCCAGCCCCATCTCGGCGACCGCGTCGCGGACGGCATCGTACGGGGCCGCGCCGGCAGAGCCGGATGCGTCGACCGCGACGAGGACCAGGTGGCCGTCCACGTGCGCAGTGAAGCCGCCCGCGACCAGGGCGGCGACGAGCTCGTCGCTCCCCTCCTCCACCTCCACCGAGAGGACGTTCGTGAGCTCCGTGAACGAGGCGAGTGGCGCGGCGCGGAGGAGATGGCCGGCGTCGATCGCCACGAGGAAGTCGCACACCCGCTCGATCTCGCCGAGG
Source organism: uncultured Chloroflexota bacterium (assembly GCA_903928275.1). GTDB lineage: Bacteria > Chloroflexota > Limnocylindria > Limnocylindrales > CSP1-4 > CAIYQJ01. The sequence goes on along the minus strand of CAIYQJ010000475.1, from coordinate 3,736 downwards.
AGGTGCGAGCTGACGATCACGGTGATCCCGAACTCGGTACCGGTCCGCCGCACGAGCTCGAGCATCTCCTCGCGGCCGGCCGGGTCGAGGCCGTTCGTGGGCTCGTCGAGGAAGAGAACGCGGGGGTCGTGCGCGAGCGCCTGCGCCAGCTTCACGCGCTGCTTCATGCCGGTGGAGTACGTCCCGATCTGCCGGTAGCGCTCCTCGTACAGGCCCACGTGTCGGAGGACGTCGGCCGTCCGCTCCCGGGATGCGGCGGCCGGGAGGCCGCTCATGCGGCCCATGTGCGTGACGAAGTCGGTCGCGGTCAGGTCCGGCGGGAGGCAGTCGTGCTCCGGCATGTAGCCCACGGCGGCGCGGATCCGCGTCCCCTCGTGGCGCGTGTCCATGCCGAGGACCTCGGCAGAGCCCCCCGTGGGTTCCAGGAGGCCGAGGAGGATCTTCAGCAGCGTGCTCTTGCCGGCGCCGTTCGCGCCGACTAGCCCCACGATCCCGGGCTCGATCGCCACGCTGAGCGCGTCGAGCGCGGTGACGCCCGGGTAGCGCTTGGTCAGCTCGTGGGTCTCGATGAGCGGCATGCAGCATCGAGGGTACCGGAACGCGGTCCTCTCTGGGCCGCGCGCCTCGCGCCGCTACGCGGCGCGGACCTCCGCGGTCACCGTCACCGGCGGCGCGGACTGGAAGGTGAGGGTGACCTCGATCGTCGACCCCGCCTTCAGCGGCGCCTTCAGGTCGGTGATCATGATGTGGAAGCTGCCGGGCCTGAGCTCGAGGGTCGTGCCCGCCGGGATCGGCACGCTGGCCACCGGCTGCATCGCCATCATCGGCCCGGCGCTCGCCATCGGGTCGCCGGAGCCCACAGCGACGACCTCGTGGACCCCTGCCGCTCCCGCCGGCGAGGACGCCGACACGAGCGCGTCGTCCGCGCCGGTGCCGTTCGTGATCGTCATGTACACGGCCGTCTCGGTCGTGCCGGGAGGCGTCTCGCGGGCCCACGCACCCTGGATCGTCATCGCGCCGCCGGTGGCCGCGGACGGGGCGGCCGACGCGGCCGTCATGGACGCGACGGTCGAGGCGGCCGGCGACGCGCCGGAGCCCGAGCAGCCGGCGACGACGGCAAGTGCGACAGCCGCGACGAGGGCGGTGCGGATCGGGACGGTGCGCATGGATGGTCTCCCCTGGCTCGTGACCGCGTGGTCCGCGGTGATGGGCGGGCGGCCGACCGCCGAAGGGCCTCAGCTTCCGGAGATCGCCCGCAGCCCGGTGATCACCTGGTCGCTGGACGACCCGAACGGGAACGTCTCGATCCAGTTGCCCTGCTGGTCGATGAGGTAGATGTCCGTGGTGTGGCCCACGGCGTAGGCCGGGACCGAGCCGGACGCCGAGGCGGCGGGCGCCGCGGTCGCGGTGGTGAGCTTCTGGTAGTTGCCGCCGTACAGCTCGATCGCCTGGTGGGTGATCCCGTCCGAGCCGGACAGGCCGATCCAGCCCTGGCCGAAGTAGCCGAGATAGTCCTTGAGCACGTCGGGCGTGTCGCGGGTGGGGTCCACCGTGACGAACACGACCTGGACCGGCACGCCGGCCTTCGCGACCGCGTCACGGATGACGCCGAGCGCGGCAGGGCAGACGTCCGGGCAGTGGGTGTAGCCGAAGTACAGGATCGTGGGATTCCCGCGCATGGAGTTCCAGTCGAACATGGCGCCGGTGTCCGCCCGTGCCAGCCACAACGGCGGGGCCATCGCCGGCGGCAGGATGAGGATCGGCGCCGGGAGTGAGGCCCCGGGGCTCGGGAGGCCGAGGCCGGGCCCGCGCGGGTTCGGCGCGGTGGCGCCCGGCGTGACCGCTCGTGCGGTGGCTGCCGCTCCCCCGCCGACGCCGGCCCCCGCACCCGCCTGCCCGCCACCCGAGGCCGCGCCCGAGGGGAGCGGCCGCAGCGTCGGCAGCGGCGTGCCGGCCGCGACGCAGCCGGCGAGGATCACCGCGACGCAGGCCAAGGTGACGCACCTTGAGGCGATGCCGAAGGCGCGCAGGCGCCGGTGGGCAGCGGACGCAGGGGGTCGCGGGGCGCGCGCGCCGAAGCGCGCCGGAACGTTCACGACCGCGATGCTACGCCCAAACGCGGCGGGACCCGCCGGCCGCGATGGCCCGCGGCGAGGGGCCGGAGGTCACGAGAGGTCGCCGGCGGCCGCGCCCCTGGCCGGCAGCGGGCCGGCCGAACCGGCGCCGATGGGGGCTGTCGCGCCGCGGGCGACTGCGCCACACTGTGCGCACCGGGAGAGTCGCCCGCGCGGGCGAACCGGTCTCGCAGGAGGGTGGCGTGCAGCGTTTCATCGGAGTCGTGCTCGGCGCGGTGGCGACATTCATCGTCCTTCTGATCACGAGCACGAGCATCGTGGCCGACCAGAACAAGGGATACCTCATCGCGGTGGTCGTCGGAGCGATCGTGGCGTGGCTCTGGCCGTGGGTCATCGGGATGATCCTCGTGCGACGCAGCCGCTCCAGGCAGAAGCAGCGCGTGAGCGACCAGGTCGACCGGGAGATGGCCGAGCGGGACGCGGCGGCCAAGCGCTGAGCCGCTGATCGCCTCGGCCCGCGGGCGGGCGTGTGGGCGTCGCGGCGCTCGCACACGTCGAGTTCACTGCGCCCACGGGGCGTCCACGAGCCGATACGCCACGAGCTTCCCGCCCTCCTCGCGGTAGGCGACCGCGATCGGCTGGGCGGACAGTCGGTGCACCTGCAGGTGCCCGGCGTTGAACGCGTTCCCGTCGAGCTCGAGGCGCCCGATCGTGAAGACGAGATCCTGTCCGTCCTGCGTGCGGAGCGTGAAGCCGGTCACATCCGCGAGGCTGGCCTCCTGGATGTCCGTGACGATCCCGGTGGCGACCTTGCTCGACGAGCCGCACGCGGCGAGCGCGAAGCCGGCGACGAGGACGAGCGCCACGAGGATCGCGGCCGGGCCGTAGAGCCGGCGGGTCACGGGTCGGTCCCCGGGGTCGGCGTCGCCGCAACCTGCTGGGGACGTGCTCCTGCCGCTGCCGTCCCCGCGACGTTGGCGGCTGCGAGCCGGGCGGCCCGCGCGTCGATGGCGGCCCGTGCGCTGCGCTCACGTTCCAGGCGGGCATCCACGCGCACGGCCTCGACCTCCTCGGCCTGCATCCACTCTCGGAGCACGAGCGCCATCGCGACAAGGAAGGCACCGTCTCCGAGGCCCCACATGATCGCCCCCGCGAGCTGCTGGTCCGCGAGGGGTTGCATGCCGAACGCGATCGAGCGGCCCAGGTACGCCGGCCAGAGCACCACGCTCGCATTCAGGATCGATACCGCGAGCCAGCTCATCGCCGGCATCTGGCTCAGGAGGTAGAGGATCTTCGCCGGGGGGGCCAGCCGCCAGCGGAGGGGGTCGGGGCTGAAGATCGGCGTCCAGAACAGGAGCGCAGCCACCATGAACGCGAGGTGCTCGAGCGCGTGCGTCGTGGGGTCGAGCAGCGCGGCGTTGTAGACGTCGCTGTAGTGGGTGCCCCACATGACCGCGATCATCGCGAGCCAGCCCACGAGCGGGAACGTGAGCACGGACGTGAACCGGCTGTGGAGGAGCGGCAACAGGTAGCGGTCTCGCGTCGCGGGCGAGGCGGCCCGGAGCGCGAGCGTGCCCACGCCGCTCGCCACGAGGAACGGTGCCCCCACGAACACGAGGAGCGAGTGCTGGATCAGGTGGACCCACGCGAGGTCATCGGCG
>CAIYQJ010000474.1 GCA_903928275.1 uncultured Chloroflexota bacterium | reverse complement strand
CCTTCCTGTTCTACTTCGTTGACGGACACCCGCTCGCCCTGAAGCTCTTCGTGCTCGCGCTGATCGTGGTCGACCTGAGCCTGCTCGGCTATCTGGTCACCCAGGTGACCGGCTCGCGGCCGCTGGGGCTCCTGGCGATCGTCATCACGCCCCTGCTGTTCCAGTTCCGGGAATCCGTGTACCACGATCCGATCCAGGCTTTCTCCGGCCTGCTCCAGGTCGTCCTCACCTGGACGCTGATCTCCCTCGTGCTGCTGCTGCTCTACCTGAAGTCTGGCAAGCGTCGCTATCTGGTGGGGAGCCTGGCGGTCTACGCCGCCAGTCTGCTGACATACGAGATCACGATCCCCTTCTTCCTCCTGTTCGTTGCCCTGGCCTGGCTGTACCCGGAGCAGCGCTCCTTCCTCGATGTGGCACGCATCTCATGGCCGTTCGCGGCGCTCGCGGGAGCCGCGGTGGCGCTGAGCATCGGACTCCGCATCACTTTGAAGGTCGCCATCTCCGGGTCGGCGGCCGCATATGCGCAGACGTCCTCACTGGGTGACCCGGGCGCCGGTGCGTACATCCCCAACATCGAGCCCGGTGCGATCCTCGCAACGCTGGCTCATCAAGCGTCGGCAGCGCTGCCACTCGGCTTCCAGCGGCTCGGAGTGCCAGGGTACTTCCCGACCTTCTCCGTCGACATCGCGGCCCAACCGGCGTTCTCCCTCCTGCTCATCGCCGGATATGGAGCGATGGCGCTTGCGCTCGGCTGGCAGCTCTGGCGCGAGGTTCTCGCACGCTTGCACGGGTTTCGCCCGGGCCTTCTCTGCGCGCTGGGATCAGGGCTGCTGATCCTGCCCAACGCGCTCATCTCGCTGTCTCCGAGGTACCAGGCCGAGACATCCTGGGGCATCGGGTACCTGCCGGTGTATCTCTCCTACTTCGGGATGGCCCTCCTGCTCGTGGCCGTCATCTACGGGTTGTTCAGGCTCGCGGCCAGCACGGGGCATTCGGTCGTGTTCGCCACCGTCACCACGTTCGCGCTTACGGTCGGGATCGCCTTTGTGAGCGTCGTGAACCACTCGAACAACGCCGTCTCCGTCGAGACGGGAAACGTGGACATGTGGTACCCGCGCGCCACAGTCGCGAGCGCCGCGGAGCGCGGCCTGTTCGCGGGCGTACCGGCGGACTCGACCGTCGTGATCGATTCGTCGGAGCCGGCCTGGGACATCCGGGGCAAGCCGGCGTTCTTCACCGGTCAGGGAGGCGCAACGGTCGCCTCGATCGTTACGGTTGCGAAGGCCGTCGAGACCATCCAGGCGACCAAGCCGGACTCGACATCGGCAGATGGCGCGGTGACGTATTCCGTCCCGCCCCAGAGCGATACCTACTACCTCAAGTACGGGTCGGCCTGGCAGGGCAATGGCTACGCCATGCTCGGCAAGGTCCGTGAGGTGTCGGTGGCGGCGAATGGAGCCGCCTCTATGCAGCTGGAGCCGGTCCGCCTCTACATGTCGGCCGCGCCGCTCTCGGCCTCGACTCCGCCCGTCCTGTCGGGCCCACATGACCCCGGGCTTGCCAGCGCCTCGCCGACCGAGCTTGGGATCGATCCGAACCAGATGACCGCGATCGCGTCGGGAGGGGAGTGGAGCCTGTTCGGGACGATCCCGGGTGGCACGTTGACCTGGAACGCTGTGACGCGATGAGGCGCTGTGGTGGCCTTCGGCGCCACCGATCCATCGGCGCCTCGGCCGGTCCCTGCCAGGGCCGTAGCCGCGCGCGGATCAGCCCCGATCGCTCAGCTCATGGGCTGCCGGCCGGTCCGTCGGCCTTGTGCCGGCGCAACCCCGGGAGCCAGGCGATCAGGCCGACCACAGTCCAGGCGGCCAGAGCGTGCAGCAGCGCGAGCGCCGGGTGTGCGACCAAGGCAAGGACGCGCGTCGCGCGCGGGGCGAATCGGAGAGCCGGCTTCACGGCGAGCAGCTGGATCGAGGCAGCGTAGAGCCCGAGTACGGTGCCAGCAGCAGGCTCGTGAGGAGCGCGGCCACGAAGCCGCGAGAACTGTCCCGCACGATGGTCCAGAGGGTCACGACGCAGATGACGGCTGCGAGCGCCAGCCGCGCCGGGTCGAGCGGCCACAGGGAGAAGCTGCCTGCCAGCGACAGCGAGAACGTCCCCGCCACCGATTCGTGCCCGGCTTGCGTCAGCACCGATATCCGTTGGCCGTACTGGTCCGGACCCAGCAAGGCGAAGCCCAGGAACGTCAGGACCAATGCGGTCACAACCGTCGCCGTCAGCGCCCGCCGCCAGACCATCATCCACACAGCACCGCGATCAGGAGCGGTTTCGGTGCCAGAGCCACCCCCTGGGCGATGCCCGTCCGGAACGAGTCCGCTCGCCGGACCACGGGGTACATCGCCGCTGTGATGAGGAATGTCACCTGGCCGAGCAGGAGCTCGTACACGACCGGCGCGAAGCCCAGAGCCGCGATGGCGACCAGCACGCGGTCCACGGGAGCCAGTCCTCGCGACTCCAGCCACACGCCCGTCATCAGGATCGCGAGGCCGATGAGCGTCATGATCACCGCCGCCGAAGTCGGCGACACCCATGTCAGTGGCCGCGCGACAAGCGCCACCAATGGCGGGTAGAGGGAGGCGCACGCGATGTGACCATCGACGGCGAGCTGGGCGCAGCGACGGCAGGACCCGGCGTCATCACCGAAGCACAGTGGGCCGAGGATCGCGGCCATGGCGAGGCCGTTGATCGCTTTGATGGCAGAT
>CAIYQJ010000473.1 GCA_903928275.1 uncultured Chloroflexota bacterium | reverse complement strand
GGTGATCTCCCGGTTCGCACCGGAGACGGCGACCTGGCCCTTGGAGTTGATCCCCTCGAGGTGCTGGCCGCCGACGCCCACGAATGCGCGGTCGATCTTCCAGCCGGACAGCCGCTCGGCGTGCTCGACCGACGTCGCGATCGAGTGGACCGTCTGGTCGATGTTCACGACGACGCTCTTCTTCAGGCCGGTCGCGGCGACCGTGCCCTTCCCGATGATCGTGAGCGCGCCGTCCCGGCTCACCTCTCCGATGAGCGCGACGACCTTCGTCGTCCCCACGTCGATGCCGACGAGGACAGCTTCTCTATCCACTCTTCTCTCTTCTCTCCGCCTTCCGGTCCGGGGGTCGTCCCGGAAGGTCCCGCCGCAGGCTCGAGCCCCGCCGGGCCCGTCGCCACCAGCCTAGAGGAAATGGCGCCTGATGAGGGCCACGTTCTGGAAGATCCGCAGCCCGAACGTGAGCAGCGCGACCAGGTACAGGTCCAGCCCGAGGCGGTCTCCGACAAAGGTGAGGAGCACGGCGACCATCGCGTTCACGAGGAAGCCGCTGATGAAGATCTTGTTGTCGTACACGCCGTCGAGCTCGGCTCGGATCGCTCCGAGCACGGAATCGACGGCCGCGAGGATCGCGACGGCGGTGTACCGCGCGAACTCGAACCCCACGTCGACCCCGAGCGCGAGGCCGAGGAGGACACCGACGAGAAGGCCGGCGACCGGAATGAGCACCGCCCCTCATCCCCTTCCGCTGCGAGTCCGCGACAGGCTACCCGAACCTGGACGCGGCGGACAAGGCTGACCGGGTCGCCTCATCGGAGCGTGTACGTCCCGGCGTCGCCGCTCGCGAGCATGACACGTCCGACCTGCGCCTCGCGGCCCGCGAGGAGGCTCCGCAGGAGGCGCACCTGGGGGGGCACGAGGTCGGGCGGGCGGACGGTCGCAGTGTAGAAGCCGAACACGGCGTCCCAGCCGCCGGTCGTGGAGACGACCCAGCCATCGGCGTCGGTCACCGCGACCGCGAGGGCCTTCGCCTTGCTCCCCACGTCGCGTGGCTGGAGCGATGCCAGGCGCGTCGCCGCGTCGAGGTCGATCGGGTCCACGTGGCCGCCCGCCGCGAGGCCTGCCGAGCCCGGGCGCGCGTCGACGATCGCCGGGAGCGTGTGCCCCAGGTCGTGCGCGGCGGCGGGGGCTTCCGGGGCGGCCGCGTCGAGGAGGACGAGGCCGTCCCGGTCCACGAGCAGTCGCCGCGTGCCGACGGACCAGGCGAGGATCGGCTCGCGCTCCACCACGGTCACGTGGATCGCGTCCGGCAGCGACGCCGTCACGGTCGCGGACGCCACGGTCGGGAGCGTGACGACACGGGCGGCGAGCGGCCCGGTCTTCAGCGTGAAGACGTTGTCCGCCTGCGGCACGGGCGCCGCGCTCGCCACGACGGCCGAACTGGCCGCCACGGCCGCACCCGATCCGCCGATGCCGGGCGGCCTCGTCGCGAGGTCGAGCGCCGCGATCACCGCCGCGTCGCCGGTCAGGACCGCGCCCCGCGTCTCGATCGTCCGCACCGCGAACGCCGGCGAGACCGCGAGCCCGTAGATGGCGGCCGCGGCCGCGACCATGACGAGGGCGGCGAGGGCCCGCCGCGGGGAGATCCTCGAACGCGCCGAAGCGCGCCGCTCCGTCGGCGACGGGCGCCGGCGCGGACGCGCTCGCCGACGCCCGGCGCGCGAGCCGCGGACGATCATCGAGGGAGGTCCCCGGGCCGGACGTGGGTCGCGCGTCGCGCAGCGTGGCGCTCCTCGGCGAGGGTGACGATGCGGGTACAGAGGGCCGGCATCGGCATCCCGGCCGCGGCACAGACCTGGGGGAAGAGGCTGATCTCGGTGAATCCCGGGATCGTGTTCACCTCGGACACGTACACGCGGTCCCCGTCGACGAGGAAGTCGACGCGCGCGAAGCCCTCCGCGCCGATGAGCGCATACGCGGCGAGCGCCAGCCGGCGCACCTCGGCCGCCGTCGCGCCGGGCAGGTCCGTCGTCGGCAGCGTGCGCGCGTCGTCGGTCAGGTACTTCGCGGCGTAGTCGTAGAACTCGTGCCCCGGCCTCACCTCGCCGGGCCCGAACGCGACGGTCGTCGCGGGGTCGTTGCCCACGACGCTCACCTCGAGCTCCCGCGGGTGGTCGAGGCAGTGCTCGACGATCGCGAGGGAATCGTGCGCGAACGCCGTCTCGAGGGCCGCCGCCCGCTCCCCGACCTCGTGCGCGATCGCCATCCCGATCGACGAGCCGAGGCGCGCAGGCTTCGCGATGAGCCGGGGCGAGCCCGCGGCGGCCGCGAGCGCGTCGAGGTCCGCGAGGACGCGCGCAGGGTCCGCACGCCACGTCGTGTCGCGGATCGCGACCCAGGGCACGACCGGCAGGCCGGCGGTCTCCGCGAGGCGCTTGAACAGCGTCTTGTCCATGCCGATCGCCGAGGCGGCCACGCCGGAGCCGGCGTACGCGATGCCGGCCACCTCGAGCATCCCCTGGACGGTCCCGTCCTCGCCCGCCGGCCCGTGAAGCGCGATGAAGGCGACCGGAGGGGGCGCGATGGCGGCGATGATGTCCGTCGCGACGCCGGCGCTGAACGGCCCGGCCGCGCCGAGAGCTGCCGGCTCGTCGTACGCGGACGGCGGGCGTCCGGCGCGCGCGTGGTCGGCTGGCAGCCACCACCACCCGCCGTCGAGGTCGATGAGGACCGGCTGCGCGCGCCTGCCGGCAGCGCGGAGGGCATCGACGATGGCGGTGCCGGACCGCACCGAGACGTCGTGCTCGGCAGACGTGCCGCCGAGGAGGACCACGACCGGCGCCTCTGACCGCGAGCCGCTCATCGGCCGCCCATCGCGGCCTCGGCCGGCCCTTCGCCCGTGCCGGGCCAGTCGCCGACGAACTCCACCTCGGGGATGAGGTCCACGCCGAAGCGGTCGCGGACGGCCGCGCGCATGAGGTCGGCGAGGCTGCGGACGTGCATGGCGGTCCCCTTCCGGTCGTTGAGGATCCAGTTCGCGTGCTGCTCGGAGACGACCGCGCCCCCGATCCGCCGACCCTTCAGCCCGGCAGCGTCGATGAGGCGCCCGGCGGAGTCCCCTGCCGGGTTGCGGAAGACGCTCCCGGCGCTCGGGATCCCGAGCGGCTGGTGCTCCCGGCGCCAGCGCCGGATCTCGTCGAGGCGGGCCGCGACGAGAGCCGGGTCCTCTGGCCGGAGCCGGAGCGACGCTGCGACGACCACGTCGCGGATGCCGCCGTCCGTCGGGTGCTTGAGCCGACTGTCACGGTACCCGAAGCCGAGTGCCGCCGCCGGGAGCCGCGCTTCCGTCCCGTCGGCGCGGACCACGTCCGCCGTCTCGAGGACGTCCGCGATCTCGACCCCGTGCGCTCCCGCGTTCGCCCAGACGGCGCCCCCCAGGGAGCCGGGGATCGCGAGCGTGAACTCCGCTCCGGTGAGGGCGGCGGACCGGGCCTCGGTCGCGATGCGCGCGAGGGGGACGCCCGCCTCCGCGATGAGCGTGTCGCCGGCGACCTCGAGCCCCTCGGCGCGGACGTGGATGACCACCCCGCGGATCCCGGCGTCGCTCACGACGATGTCGCTCCCCCGACCGAGCAGGAAGTGCGGGAGCCCGCGCGTTCGGACGAACCGGACGAGAGCGCGCAGCTCGAACGCGTTGTGGACGACGACGTAGAGGTCCGCCGGGCCGCCGACGCGCATCGTCGTGTGGCGCGCGAGGATCTCGTCGCGGACGGTCTTCGCCCCGATCCGGCGCTGGATCTCGCCGCCGAGCCTGATCGCGTCGAACGGCACGCGCGCGGGGCGCGGCTCGGCGTGCGCCTCCGGACCGGTCGCATCGGTCACGACCGCCTCCGGGTCGCGATCCGCTCGATGGAGGCGGCGTCCGGCAGCGGCCGGCCCTCGCCGAGCGCGAGCACGAGATCCGCCACGGCATCGGCCGCGCCGGGCCGGCCGAGCGAGCGTGCCGCCGCCGCAGCCTCGAGGTGCCGCCGTGGGTCGTCGAGGATCCCGGTCGCCCGGACGAGCGCGTCGGCGTCGAAGTCCGCGTCCTCCACGAGCGTGGCCGCCCCTGCGTCCACGAGGATCCGGGCGTTCGCGCGCTGGTGGCCCGCAGCATGCGGGTACGGCACGACGACCATCGGTATCCCGAAGGCGGCGACCTCGGCGAGCGTCGACGAGCCCGCGCGGCCAACGACGAGGTCGGCCGCGGCGAGGGCGGCCGTCATCTCCTCGCGGAGGAACGCGTGGGGCAGGTACCGCGCGCGCAGGTCCGTCGGGAGCGCCTCGCGGGCCGCGAGCGCCTCCGCGTAGCCCGCGTCGCCGGTCACGTGGATGACCGCGACCCGCTCGACGAGGCGCGGGAGTGCCGCCGCCACGGCGGCATTGAACCGCGCGACGGCCTGCGATCCGCCGAAGACGAGGACCGAGCGGAGGCCGGGCGGGATCCCGAGGCTCTCGCGCGCCTCCTCCCGATCGATCGTGTCAGGGTCGCGGATGGGGGTGCCCGTCACGTACGTCGGTCGACCAGCGTCGAGCCCCGCGGCCGTCGCGGCGAAGGAGAGCGCGAGGACCGAGGCGAGCCGCGCCACCACCCGCACGCTCCGGCCGGGGATCACGTTCCCCTCCCAGAGCACGGACGGGATCCGCAGCGCGGACGCCGCGGTGAGGACCGGGATGGCGACGTACCCACCGGTCGTGAAGATGACCGACGGGCGGCGGCGTGCGAGCAGCGCCGTCGCCTGTGGGACTGAGGCGGCGAGCCGGGCGGGGTCGAGCGCAAGATGGATGGACACGTCCGTGGACCGCAGCGTGCGCAGCACGAGCCGGTCCAGCGGGATCCCGGCCGCGGGGACGATCCGCGACTCGAGGCCGCGCCGGCCACCGACCCAGCTGACGTCAGCCGCGTCGGCGCGGGCCGTCAGCGACCGAACGACGGCCAGGGCGGGGTAGATGTGCCCGCCCGTTCCGCCGGCCGCGATGAGGACCAGCATCACTCACCACCCGCGTCGCATCCGATTCGCGCGAGATCGAGAGGAGGATGCCGACGGCGACGAAGCTCACGACGAGCGACGAGCCGCCGGCACTGACGAACGGGAGCGTGATCCCCGTGACGGGGATGAGCGAGACCACGACACCGATGTTGATGAACGCCTGGACGCACAGCCACGTCGTGATCCCCGTGGCGAGGAGCGCCCCGAACGCGTCCGGAGCGGCGAGCGCGATCCGCACGCCGCGCCACGCGAGCAGAGCGAAGAGGGAGATGACGATGACGGCCCCGATGAGGCCGAACTCCTCGCCCACGACGGCGAACACGTAGTCGTTCCACGCGTTCGGCAGGAACAGCCCGCCCGCCTGGCGGCTCTCGCCGAGGCCGGCCCCGACCACGCCCCCGAGTCCGAGGGCGAGGAGGCCCTGGATGGTGTGGAACCCGGTCCCGAGCGGGTCCTTCCAGGGGTCGAGGAACGTCGTGACGCGCTCGAGCTGGTACGGGTTGCGGGCGAGCGAGAACAGTGCGACGCCGAGGCCCGCCCCGCCGATCGCGAGGATGTGCCAGAGCGTGGCGCCTGCGGCGAAGAACATGACGAAGCCGGTGAGCCCGATGACCGCGGCGGTGCCGAGGTCCGGCTCGCGGAGCACGAGGAGCACGACCGGCGTGAAGATGAGGAGGAACGGGACCGTCCCCTTCGAGAACCGCCTGATCTCCGGGCCACGACGTGCGCACCAGTGGGCGACGTACACGACGAGCGCGAGCTTCGCGAACTCCGCCGGATGCACGGCGGGCAGCGGGCCCACCTGGAGCCATCGCGCGGAGCCGCCGACCTGGATCCCGAGGCCGGGCAGGAGCACGACGACGAGCAGCCCGAGCGCGAGGATGTACATGGGGACCGACACGAGGCGCAGCCACCGGTAGTCGATGCGCGATGCGATCACCATCGCCCCGAGGCCGATGACGCCCCATACGATCTGCGGGCCCACGATGCGCAGCGTGTCGTCATAGGACGCGTACGACCGCATCGCGGACGACGAATACACCATGAGGATGCCGACCGCTACGAGCGCCACCACCGAGACGAGAACGACGTAGTCGGGCTGGTGCGCGTCTCGCCGGAGCCGCGTGCGCGGCGCGACGATCGGCCGGGCGCCGGAGACCCGCCCCGCCCGCGGGCGGTCGTCCACGACCGGGGCCGGTCGCGGGTGGACCATCGGGCGGGCGAGCGGTCCCACGGTCATCGGCTCGACCCCGCGCTCGCGGCCCGCCGGGCCGCGAGCTCCCGGACGGCGCGCCGGAACGCCGCGCCGCGGGCCTCGTAGTCGACGAACATGTCGAAGCTCGCCGCGGCCGGGCTCAGCAGGACCGTCGCCGTCGCGCCGGCCCCGGCCGCGATCATCTCGCGCGCGGTGGCGTCGGCGGCCGCGACCGCCTCCTCGAGCGAGTCGGCGCGCTCGATGCGACCGAGGCCCGACGAGGAGAAGAGCCGCGCGAGCGCGGGACCGCTCTCGCCGATGAGGACGGCGGCGGCGGCGCGCTCCGCCGCGACCGGGCCGAGCGCCGAGAGGTCCACGCCCTTGTCGCGGCCGCCCGCGATGAGGACGACCGGCGGGGCGAAGCTCCGGAGCGCGGCGATCACCGCGTCGGGCTGCGTGCCCTGGCTGTCGTTGACGAACCGGACCCCGTCGACGACGGCGACGGTCTCCAGGCGGTTCGGCACGCCGGGGAACGTCGCGGCCGCCCGCCGGATCGCATCGGGAGCGATCCCGAGCAGGAGGGCCACGGAGACCGCCGCGAGCGCGTTGGCCACGTTGTGCCGCCCGGGGATCGCAAGCTCGTCAGCCGGCATGATGCGGCCGCCGGGTCCGGTCGCGGCCGTGCCGCCCCCCGCGACGGGAAGGCGCTCCACACCTGCCGCGACGATCCAGCCGTCCACGAGGCCCACGCCACCGGGAACGGGCCGGTCGAGGCGGTAGAGGACGGCCGGCGCGGTGCCGAGCGCCGCGTACGACGCGACGACCGGGTCATCCAGGTCGAGGACGAGCGCGCCGTCCGGGTCCACGAGCTCCGCGAGGCGCCGCTTGACGGCACGGTACGCCGCGAGATCGCCGTGGCGGTCCAGGTGGTCGGCGGTGACGTTCGTGTAGGCGGCGATCGTGGTGCCGCGGGTGAGCGCCGGCAGCTGCAGCTCGGACAGCTCCAGGACCACCCGGTCCGCGGCGGTCATCGCGAGCGCGCGCTCCACGAGGGGCGTCCCGATGTTCCCGCCCAGCGTGACGGGGTGCGTCCCGTCGGCCGCGAGGAGCGCCGCCGCGAGCGACGCGGTCGTGGTCTTGCCCTTCGTCCCGGTCACGCCCACCGTGGTCGCCGGGCAGAGCCGGAGGAACAGGTCGGGCTCGCTCACGAGCGGCGCCGCCGCGGGGTCGCCAGAGGCGCGGGCCGCGACGATCGGAGCGAGAGCCTCCCGGAGCGCGGCGTCCGCCGTGGGGAACGCGGGGTTCGCGGACGGTGAGAAGCAGATGAGCGCGGCGCCCCGCACCGCCTCGGCGGGGTCCACCCCCCGGCCGAGGCGCAGGTCCACCGCTCGCCCCTCGAGCGACGCGATCGCGCCCGCCAGCTCCTCCGCGGGCCTCCGGTCGTAGACGGTGACGGATGCGCCGGCGTCGACGAGGAAGCGAGCCAGGGCCACCCCGGTCCGCGCGAGCCCGAGCACGGTCGCCGGCCGACCCGCGAGAGACCCGCCGGCCACGGCCGCGGGTGTGAGGTCCACGTCGGGGTCCACCGGCCGGCGCACGTCGATCCGATTCACGCGATCGCCCTGATGCTCGCGAGGAAGAAGGTCACGCCCAGCAGCCCACCGAGCGCCCCGATGATCCAGAAGCGGCCGGTCACCTTCGTCTCGGGCCAGCCGAGCATTTCGAAGTGATGGTGGAGCGGCGTGAAGAGGAAGATCCGCTTCCCGTGCGTGAGCTTGTAGTACGGGATCTGCAGCATGACCGAGCCCGTCTCGATGACGAACACGATCCCGATCACCGGCAGGATGAGGACCTGGCCGGTCATGAGCGCCGTGACGGCGAGGGCCGCGCCGAACGAGAGCGACCCCGCGTCCCCCATGAAGATCGAGGCCGGGTGGACGTTGAACCAGAGGAAGCCGATCATCGCGCCGGCCGCCAGCGCGCATACGAGCCCGAGGTTCGACTGCGTGGGGACGTTGAGCAGGGCGATGAACATGAACGCGAGGAAGGCGAAGACGAGCGTGCCGCCCGCCAGGCCATCGAGGCCGTCGGTGAGGTTCACGCCGTTGCTGGCCCCCACGATCGCGATGACGGCGATGGCGATCCACGGGATGGGCCCCACGAAGACATCGCCGACGATCGGGGCGCGGAACCCCGTGAACCCGAAGTGGTTCTGCAGGTAGAGCGCGGCGGCGACGGCCACGACGAGCTGCCAGATGATCTTGTGGCGCCCGCGGATGCCGACGCCCGTCAGCGCGTTGAGCACGTCGTCCGCGGCGCCAAGTATCCCGACGCCGAGCAGCGCGAGGAGCGTCGGGGCGGTTGACGGCTCCCACGCGCCGAAGACGGTGGCGAGCAGGAGGACGACGATGATGAGGAGGAGCCCCCCCATCGTCGGCGTCCCCTCCTTCGCCTCGTGCCCCCCGGGGCCGTCCTCCGTCCGGATGTGCTTGCCGAACCCGATGGCGCGGAGGAGGCGGAGGTAGGTCGGCATGAGGATGACGACGAACGCGAACGCGAGGACGAGCGCCTGGATGACGGCGACCGTCATCGGTCGGGGCCCGCGGACCCGGCGGGCACGTCGGCCGCGGCGTCGGCACGGAGATCGGCGACGAGGCGGTCCAGCGCCGCCCCGCGCGACGCCTTTACGAGGACGATGTCGTCGTAGCGGATGATCGTCCGCAGCGCCGCCAGGGCGGTCTCGCGGTCCGGCACCCGGTGGACGTGGCGCGGACCGAGCCCGGCCTCCACGGCGGCATCGGCGATCTCCATCGCCCCGGGTCCCACGACCACGAGCTCCGCCACGGTCCGCCCGGCAGCCGCGCCGACCTCGCGGTGACCGGCATCGGAGAGCGGCCCGAGCTCCAGCATCTCGCCGAGGACCGCCACGGGGCGACCGGGCAGCGCTGCCAGCACCTCCAGCGCGGCGAGCATCGACGGCGGCGAGGCGTTGTACGTGTCGTCGAGGATCCGGTACCGGCCGAGGTCCACGACCTCGACGCGGTGGGCGGCGCCCCAGCCGCGCCCCAGGGCGACGGCGATCGACGCGAGGTCGAGCCCCGCGGCCAGGCCGACCGCCGCGGCACCGGCGGCGTTCGAGACGGAGTGACGGCCGAGGACCGGGATCGCCAGCTCGGCGCGCGCATCGCCCGACACGAGCGTGAAGGCCATCCCCGCGGCCCCGAGCGAGCGGACGTCCGTGGCCCGGACGTCGACATCGTCGGCGAGCCCGTAGCGGACCACGCGGGCGCGCGTCCGCGCGCCGAACCCGCGCACGATCGGATCGTCCCCGTTGAGCACCGCGACGCCGCCGACCGGCAGCGCCTCGACGAGCTCCGCCTTTGCGTCCTCGATCGCCCGGAGGCTGCCGGCCCGCTCGAGGTGGACCGGCGCGACGAGCGTGACGACGCCGATCGACGGCCGGCCGAGGCGTGCGAGCCCCGCGATCTCGCCGCCCCGGTACATGCCCATCTCGAGGACCACTGCCTCCATGCCGGCATCGAGGCGGAGGACCGTGAGCGGGATGCCGATCTCGTTGTTCTCGTTGCCCGGGCTCCACAGCGTGCGCAGGCGCGCCCCGAGCACGGCCGCGACCGCCTCCTTCATCGAGGTCTTGCCTACGCTCCCCGTGATGCCCACGGTGAGGGGGTCGAACCGCGCCCGCCACGACGCGGCCGCTGCCTGCAGTGCCGCCAGCCCGTCGCGGACGCGGATGACGGTGACGCCACCCGGGGTCGCGGCGATCGCGGCGCTGGTCGCCGCGTCCGGGTCCCGGGTCGCGACGAGCGCCGCCGCGCCGGCGGCGACGGCCGCGGCGAGGTGGTCGTCGCCGTGGGTCCGCTCTCCGGGAAGGGCCACGAACATCTCGCCCGGCGTCACGCGGCGTGAATCGGCCGCGGCGCCGCGGATGGGGCGGTCGGAACGGACGAGCAGCTCGCCGTCGATGGCTGCGGCGAGGTCGTCCGCGTCGAAGGCGGCGCGCCGGTCATCCCCCGGGCGGCGCGGAGTGACGGCGTCGGGCACGGCCGGAAGTGTGGCACAGGTCTCGGTCACGGCCGTGCCGTTGCCTTCGCTGCAGCGGAGCTCGCGGGGACCTCGCGTGACGGATCCCAGGGGATGCTGCGCGGCCGCGCCGAGGGCGCGGCCGCCCTGGGGGCGGGTGAGGTCGCCGGCGAGCCCGAGGCGTGCGGGGAGCCCGGTGCCGTCGGGGATCCCGGGGCCGTCGGGGATCCCGGGGCCGCCGAGGATCCCGGGGCCGCCGAGGCGCTCGCGGACGCGGACGGCGACGGCTTCCCGGCCGGGGTCCGCGGCGGGATGCCGAGGAGCGAGATCGAGTCCAGCGCGACGCGGCGGAAGAGGTCGAACGACTGGATCGGCAGCTCCATGGAACCCTGGCCGTAGACGGTGGGGTGGCCGGCGCGGATCGTGAGGCCGATGACGACCTCGGGGCGCCACTGGCCCACGTACCCGACGAACGAGAAGTCGAAGATGTTCTGGCGGAAGGCGCCCCGACCGCCGTTGAGCTTCGGGTCCCAGATCTCGGCGGTGCCCGTCTTCCCGCCGACGAGATAGTTGTGGATCTCCGTCTTGACGCGGTAGTAGTCGACGCCCATGACGACGTAGCGCATGAGCGAGACGAGCTGTGCGCTCAGGGCCGCCGGGATGATCCGCTCCTGCGGCGGCGCGGGCAGGTCCCGGCCGCCGACCGACGCGACGACCCGGGGCGTGACCTTGAACCCGCCGTTCACCATCGCCGCGTACCCCGTGGCGAGCTGGATCGGAGTGACGGCGACGCCCTGCCCGAACGACGCGTTCGCGAGATCGAGCTGGGTCCACGGCACCACCGACGGGTCGTTCACGA
Organism: uncultured Chloroflexota bacterium; assembly: GCA_903928275.1. Taxonomy (GTDB): domain Bacteria; phylum Chloroflexota; class Limnocylindria; order Limnocylindrales; family CSP1-4; genus CAIYQJ01. The sequence continues at coordinate 330 of CAIYQJ010000473.1, read as the reverse complement.
GCCCGTTCACCTCGCCCGCGACATCGATCCCCGTCCGGGACCCGAGGCCGTACTTCGTCCACGTGTCGTACAGGGCCGTGGAGGAGGCGCCGAGCGACTTCCCGAGCCGGAGTGCCACCCGGGAGACGCCCACGTTCCGGCTGTACGCCACCACGTCGCGGAACGGGATGTAGCCCATCGCCTGGTGGTTGGCATCGAAGACCTGCTGCCCGTTCTGGAGCTTCAGGACGCCCGAGTCGTTGATCGTGCTGGCTGCCGTGATGACCTTGCGCTCGAAGGCTGCGGACGCGAGGAACATCTTCGCCACGGATCCGGGCTCGTAGACCGCGC
>CAIYQJ010000472.1 GCA_903928275.1 uncultured Chloroflexota bacterium | reverse complement strand
CGCCTGCGCGGCGCGCCGCGGTCCGCCTGCGCAACGCCGCGAATCCCGATCCTCCTCCGCGCCGCGGCTCCGACCTTCAGCTTCCGACCTTCAGCCCTCGGCGGCGAGCTCCTCCGGGACGCCCGGCATCGACGCGAGGCCCACGCCCGCCGCCTCCCGTCGCGCGATGGCGACGAGCTCCGCCGCGACCGACGGGTCGATCGGCGGCCGCTGCCATGCGGCGACGATCGAGTCCGCACGGCCGCGTGCACGAGCGAACGCGTCGGTGGCCCCCGTGTCCGCCCAGGCGCGGTACGAGCGCCGCTCGATGACGTTCGTGGGGAGGTGCTGCTCCGTCCGGAAGAGCCTTCGTGTCTCCGGCAGCTCCAGGAAGCGGCCTTCGGGCCCGGCCGCCGCGAACGCCCCGGTCGCGAGCGTGTCGGTCGGCGTCCCGATGCCGCGCACGAGACGCTGGGCGGACGCGATCGCCTCGGCATCCACGACCAGCTTCTCGGCGCTCTGGCAGAGCAGCGTGTCGAGCATGCCTGCGCCGGACACGAGGTCGATGCCCGCGAGCGCGGCGATGAGCGCGCCCGATGCGCTCTCCATGCCGGCCTGGGCGTCGACGAGCTTGGAGTCGCTGCCGACGAGGTACGTGTGCGTGGGGAGCCCCAATCCCCGCCCGATCTCAGCGTAGGCCGCGTCGATCATCGCCGTCTCCACGGCGCCCATGGGCGTGGTGCCGCTCCGCATGTCGAGGATCGCGGGTGCCCCACCCCACACGATCGGCGCGCCGGGCTTCGCGAGCTGGTGGATCGCGATGCCCGAGAGGCACTCTGCCGCGTGCTGGACGACGCTTCCGATGAGCGTGACCGGCGCGGCGCCCCCGGCGAGCGGCATCGAGACCATCTGGGCCGGGACGCCGGCCCGGGCGAGGTCGATGAGGTTGCGGCAGCCGAGCTCCGACCAGGAGAGGGGCGGGCTGGGGCACACGTCGAAGACGGCGCGCGGGCGGGCCGCGAGCGCGTCGACGCCACCGGCCTCCGCGGCGAGCATGTCGAGCATGACCCGCGTGGTCCGGACGCCGAAGCCGCCGGTGATGACCGGCTTGTCGGCGTGGAGGAGCACGAGGAGCAGGCGCCAGAGATCCCCGATCGGGGCGGGCACGTCCGCGCAGACGACGGCGGTCGACTGGGCGGCGTAGGCATCGAGCCCTTCGGTGACCTGGACGAGCCGGACGAGGTCGGCGGCCATCGACGGCCGGTGCTCGAGCGTGTCCGGGTCGAGGACGGCGACGCCGCACGACCCGGGGTCGAACTGGACGACGCCCTCGCCGTACCGGAGCGCGGGCGCCCCGGCCCGATCGAAGACGGCGAAGGAGCGGGGGACGGTCGCGAGGGCGTCCCGCACGAGGTGCTCGGGGATGTGGGCGACGCGGTCGCGGACGTCGGCTCCGGCGGCGGCGAGCAGGCCCGCAGCCTCCGGCTCGTGGACCTTGACGCCCGGGTCACGGAGGAGCGCGAACGCCTCGTCGAGGACGCGCGCGGCGAGCACCGGGTCGAGGAGCGAGAACGCGGGCCGCATCTCAGGACCGCCCGTCCGAGGCGGCCGCGGCGGCCGCGGCGCGTTCCACGCGGGCAACGACGGCCTCGAGCGCCGCCGCGACGCCCGGGTCGAGCGGATCCGGCTCGTGCGTCTTGAGGATCTCGCGCGCCCGCGCGAGGGCCCAGTCCGGCGCCCGGTCGGGGGCCGTCTCCCAGATCCCGTACATGCGGCGGTCCATGTAGCGCGACTGCCAGAGCCGGCGCATGTGTGTCCGGGTGTGCTTGAGTGCGAGGAAGTCGCCGTTGGGGCCCACCTCGCGGATCGCGTCCATCGCGAGCGCCTCGTCGGAGACGTCGATGCCCTTGAGCGTCTTGCGGACGATCGAGTAGATCTCGGCATCGAACATGAGCTGGGCGTAGGACCAGATCCGGCTGCCGTTGAGCAGGCCCATGCCGAGGAGCATGTCGCTCGTGACGATCGAGGCCATGAAGGTCGACAGCGAGTTCTCGACGCCGGCCTGCCAGTCGGGCAGCTTGGCGCCCGTCGCGAACGAGCCCATCGACAGCGGGACGCGGTAGAAGTCGGCGAGCGCGTTCGTTGCGGCGCCGAAGAGGAAGTCCTCCGGCCCGCCGCCGGTGTAGGCACCGGAGCGCAGGTCCATCGCGGTCTGAGCGGCCGCGTAGAAGACCGGCGCGCCCGGGGCCACGAGCTCCATGAGCGCGAGCCCGGTGATGACCTCGGCGTTGCCCACCACGAGCGTGCCCGCCACCGTGGCGGGGCCCGAGAACGCGCAGGACGACATCGTCATGAAGCCGGTCGGGATGCCGGCCTCGGCGGCGATCATGGACGCGTCCAGGCTGCCGCCGTCGTGGCCGAGCGGCGACGTGGTGCACTGCATGATCGAGAGCGGCGGGCGGGCCCGGCGGACCTCCTCGCTCCCGGCGACGATCGTCGCCATCTCCACGGCCGCGAGCGCCTCCGGGATCGTGACGACCGTCTCGGTCTGGATGTGCTTCGTCGTGTTCGCCCACTGCACGCGGAGCTCGTGGAGCGAGCGGCTCTCCGGGGGCATGTCCTGGGCCGACAGCGGCGTCCAGATGAAGCCCACCTCGTCCATGGCGTCCGCGATCCGGGCGATGTCGGCCACGTCCTGGAGGCGCGAGCGGCGGAGCTCGCCGGTCTCGATGTCGATGATCTCGATGCCGCAGCCGTCGGTCCCCGCGTACACGTGCTGCCCGTCGAGCGGGAGGTCCTGCGACGGGTCGCGTGCCCCGAGCACGTACGAGGCCGGCGCGTGCGCGAGCGCCTCAATGACGAGGCCGCGCGGTGCCTTGACGACCTGCGTCGCGCGGTCGACGGTCGCGCCGTGCGCCGCCCACACGTCGAGGGCTCGCTCGGAGGGGAAGCGGACGCCCACGGTCTCCACGACCTCGAGCGTCGCCTCGTGGATGCGCCGGACCTCATCCGGCGTGAGGACCTCGAACCCGAGCTTCGGGCTCGTGATCGGATCGATCGGGATGGCCATCGGTCTCCCCTCAGCCGACCGACGCGGGCGCGTCGGCGCCGTCCATGAGTCGCGTCGCGAGCGCCACGGCACCCATCGCATCCTCGCTGTACCCGTCGGCGCCGATCTCCGCGGCCCACGCGCGCGTCACCGGGGCGCCGCCCACGATGACCTTGACGCCGGGGCGCAGCCCGGCCGCCGCGAGGCCCTCGACGACCGCGCGCTGGCCGGTCATCGTCGTCGTCAGGAGCGCCGAGACGCCGACGATGTCCGCGCGGTGCTCCCTCGCTGCCTCGATGAAGCGATCGACCGGGACGTCCACGCCCAGGTCGTGGACCTCGAAGCCGCTCGCGGACAGCATCATGCCCACGAGGTTCTTCCCGATCTCGTGGATGTCGCCCTTCACCGTGCCGATGACGACGCGGCCGCGGACCCGCCGCTGGGCCGATCGCGCGGCGAGCTCGGGCTCGAGCACGGCCATCGCGGCCTTCATCGCGCGGGCCGCGAGCATCATGTCCGGCAGGAACATGTCGCCGGCGCTGAAGCAGGCGCCCACGTGGGACAGCCCCGACACGTAGCCGTCGTCGATCGCGACGAGGGGATCCATCCCCTCCGCCACCGCCTGGCGCGCGGTCTCGGCCGCCGCGTCCTGGTCTCCGTCCACGATGCTCGCGCGCATCGCCGCGAGAAGTTCCTCGTGCATCGCCGTACCTCCCGGGTCCTCCGCCGTCCCGCGTGCGGGACGTGATCAGGCGCCGGCGCCGCCGCGCGACGCCGGATCATCCACCGCGGGGACGGCTCACAGTCCGGCGGTGGCCTCGGCTCTCTCCACGACCGCCCGGATCGCCGCGGCGACATCCGGCTGGAGCGGGGTCGGCTGGTGCGCGGCGAGCAACGCGTCGACCCGTTGCGCGGCGCGCTGCGCCAGGGTCGAGGACCCTTTCGCGACCCAGCTCTCGACCGTCCCGCGCTCGAAGACCGCCGGGTACCAGCGCTCGCGGTATCGGTCGAGCGTGTGGTCGGTCTCGAGGAACGAGCCCTCCACGCCGAGTCGATCGATGTCGTCGAGTGCGAGCGCGGCGTCGGACACGTCGATCGGTGCCGTTGCGGTCCGGATCCACGCGACGATCTCGTCGCAGATCGCCATCTGGGCGAGCGAGCCGGTGAGGCCCGATTCGAGGTAGCCGCAGTCGTGCGTGAGCTGCCCGCCGGACGCGGCGTCGACGAGGAGCGTGAGGGCTGCCTCCGCCGCCGACTGCCCGTCGACGACCTTCCCGTCGCTCCCGCCGGCGAGGCTGAACATCGGCAGCCCGTACCAGTGCGCGAGCGCGGCGGCCGGGCCGCGGGCGTCGGGTGCCGCGTACGGATCGACCATCGTGCGGAGGTCCAGGCCGTCGCCGCCGAACCCGGGCAGGATGATCGGGGCGCCCTCCCGCACCAGCTGGCTCAGGACGACGCCGATGAGGACGCCGGCCGTGTTGAGCGCGAGCGTGCCGGCGACGGTCACGGGGCCGGTGGTCCCGCCCGACGTGACCGGGATCCAGAGGAACGGGTAGCCGCGCTCCGCGAGCCACAGGAGCTTGCGGAGCTCGCTCTCGCCCTGCAGGAGTGCTCGCGTCACGTTGATGTACGTCGCGACGAACGGCCGCGCGCGGAGGGCGTCCGGGCCGCCCGCGACGATCTCGGCCATCTCGATCCCGTCCTCCATCCCGGACGGCTCGTAGCTGACCATGACGATCGGCTTCGTCGTGCCCTCGAGCATCGCGGCCATCTGGTGGCGATCGGCCAGGCGCCCGTCCACGTCGCCGGGGATGAAGAGCGACATGACGAAGTCGAGGTCCGGCAGGGCGTCCACGAGCGCGATGCCCTCGCGCAGGTCCGCGAGGGTCGGGGTCCGACGCTCGCCGGTCCGATGGTCGAGGATGTGCAGGCAGTCTGAGCCGGGACCCGCCCAGAACGTATGGCCGGCGAGCCCGATCGCCGGCCGGCCCGTCCGGTCGTACAGGGTGACCGACCGCGGCGCGGTCGCCAGGGCCCGCGCCACGAGCTCGCGCGGGATCCAGACGTGGTCTCCGTCGACGCGCGCCCCGGCGCTCGCGAGCAGGGTCACCGCGCGGGGCTCCATGAGGCGGGCGCCGGTCCGCTCGAGGATCCCGAGCGCCGCCTCGTGGACGCGCGCGCACGCGTCCGGCCCCAGCCGGGCGAACGGCACTCCTCCCACGCGCGTTTCGCGCACAGCTTGACCTCCCGGCGGATCCGACCCGAGAATCGCGACGATGGGAGCCGCGACGGCACGCGGGCAAGTGACCAACGGCCCGTTCCCGGCCCGGTTCGGGCGCCCGATGCTGGCCGGACGTCCACAGCCGCGGAGGTGGTTCATGCGCAGGTCGCTGAAGATGCTCGGTCTCGCGTCGGTCGTGGGGATGGCGGTCCCGCCGATCGCGGCCGCCATCGCCAGGAGCCGCATGGTCATCGTCGATGACCCCGACGCGTCCGAGGTCTCGCTCGCGACGATCTTCGCCGGCGAGGACCTGGCGAACCGGTCCGGGACCTTCCGCGGCGGCACGACCGTCTGCTGGTACGGCGGCCAGCGGCTCGACCTCCGGGGCGCGACGCTCGCGGAAGAGGGGGCCACGCTCCGCGTCCGGTGCGTCTTCGGCGGCCTGCAGGTGCTCGTCCCGGAGTCGTGGCGCGTCTCCGTCCGGGGCATCCCGATCCTCGGAGGCGTGCAGGACGCCAGCGGCGGGCCGGATGGCGAGGGACCGCTCCTCACGATCGACGCGATCAGCGTCTTCAGCGGTGTCCAGATCGCCACGGACGACGGTGACGCCTGGCAGATGGGGGGACCGGCCCGGCAGGTGCCCGAGACCGCCGACGCGGGCTGAATCGGGCGGGCCCGCCCGCCGGTGACGGCGCTCGTCCTCCAAGTGGACCACTCCATCTGCGGGATGGGGAAGCGTCCTCTTGGCCCCCTGTCTCATGACCATCAGGTGGCGCGCCCCGGCTCGTCTGCCCGCAGCCTTGACCGTCGTGCCCGGTCATCCATCGCGAGGTGGGTCCGAGGCAGTCCGCAGGTGATCGACCGCGATCCGTGTGCCGTCATCGTGGTCGTGGAGCCGCGGACAGAGGGAAGGTCGACGAACGTGGCGTACGGGTACCAGTACATCCCGCGGGTGCCGCGCGTGCAGGGTAGCCAGCGCGCGTCGGCGTTGCGCGTTGGCGGAGGCAGCGGCCGCGTGCGTCCTCTCGACCGCGCCGCCAGCGCCATCGCCGAAGCGATCGCGGCCGTGTACCGGGACATCGATGACCTGCGGAAGGCCGCCCCCGAGCCCGATGCGGCGGCGGGCGATCCACTCGTTGTGGAGGTCGAAGCCGGCGCCTGACCCGCGCGCCGCACGCCGCGCGTCGCCGACTTGGTACGGTCCATTTCGCCTTATTGCGCGCGCCCGCTATCCTATGGCCCCTCGTTCCGAGCGGGCCGCTCGATCCGAGCCCACGGCTCGACGCGCCCTTGAGATCCCTGGGTTGGAGTGCAGATGAAGGTCGGAGTCCTGAAGGAGACCCTGCCCGGCGAGCGGCGTGTCGCGCTCGTGCCCGACGTCGTCGGGAAGATCAGGGCGGCGGGTGCGGACGTGCTGGTGGAGACGGGAGCCGGGATCACGGCCTCCTTCCCCGACGTGATGTACACGGACGCCGGCGCCACGGTCGTGTCGGCGGAGGAGCTCTACGCGCACGCGGACGTGCTGCTGAAGGTCCAGAAGCCCACGGAGGTCGAGGTCGGCCGGCTGCGCTCGGGCCAGACGCTCGTCGGGCTGCTCTCGCCGCTGCTCGACCCCCAGCTCATGAAGACCCTCGCCGCCAGGGGCGTGACCGCGATCAGCCTCGACGCGATCCCGCGCACGCTCTCTCGCGCCCAGTCCATGGACGTCCTCTCGTCCCAGGCGAACATCGGCGGATACAAGGCCGTGCTCGTCGCCGCCGAGGCGTTCGGGCGGTACTTCCCGCTCCTCACCACCGCGGCGGGCACCGCGAAGCCCGCGAACGTCCTCGTCCTGGGCATCGGCGTGGCCGGGCTCCAGGCGATCGGGACGGCGCGCCGCCTCGGGGCCGTCGTGAAGGCGTATGACGTGCGACCCGAGACGAAGGAACAGGCGGAATCGCTCGGCGCCCAGTTCGTCACGCTGAAGTCCACGATCGACGCCACCGGCGCCGGCGGCTATGCGCGCGCCCTCACTCCCGAGGAGCAGGCCGCCCAGCAGTCCGAGCTCAACGTGGTCATCGGCTCGATGGACGTCGTCATCACCACCGCGCAGGTCCCCGGCCGGAAGCCGCCGCTCCTCGTCACCTCCGCCGCCGTGCGCGGGATGAAGCCCGGGTCGGTCATCCTCGACATGGCGGCGAGCGCGCTCGGCGGGAACTGCGAGCTGAGCGTGCCCGGCGAGACGGTCGTCACCGACGGTGGCGTCACCATCCTCGCGCCGGAGAACCTCCCGGCGACGGTGCCGATCAGCGCCAGCCAGTTCTACTCGCGGAACGTCACGGCGCTGCTCCTCCACCTGCTGAAGGACGGCGCGCTCGACATCGAGCTCACGGAGGAGATCACCGCGGGCGTCGTCATCACGTACGGCGGCCACGTGGTGCAGCCCGCGACGGCGAGGCTCCTCGAGCCCGCGCCGGTCGCAGGAGGTGCAGCGTGACCGAGCTGACGCAGCTCCTCTTCCCGATCACCGTCTTCGTCCTCGGGATCCTCGTCGGGTTCGAGGTCATCAGCAAGGTCCCCGCGACGCTCCACACGCCCCTCATGTCCGGCGCGAACTCGATCCACGGGATCGTCATCGTCGGGGCGATGTTCATCGCGGCGAGCGCGGACAACCCCGTCTCGTACCTCCTCGCGTTCGTCGCGATGGTGTTCGGCGCTGCGAACGTCGTCGGCGGATACGTGGTGACGGACCGCATGCTCCAGATGTTCCGGAAGAAGCCCGTGGCCGCGAAGCACGGGGCCGATGGCGCTCCCGGGGCCGACGGCGCTCCCGGCGCCCCGAACGCCCAGGCGGGATCCTGACCATGACGTACGACAACGTCTACCCGTTCGTCTACCTCGCCTGGCTCGCCGGGGCGGCCTGCTTCGTGCTCGGCCTCCACAACATGAACAGCCCCGCCACCGCGCGGAACGGCAACCGCCTGTCCGCGGCCGGCATGACCGTCGCGATCGTCGCGACGGCGTTCCTGCTCATCGTCCAGGGGATCCCGCTCGCGGCCTGGGCGGTCATCATCGTGGGCTTCCTCATCGGCGGCGCCGCCGGCCTCGCGACCGCGCGCTCAGTCCCGATGACCGCGATGCCCCAGCTCGTGTCGGTGTTCAACGCCGTCGGCGGCGGTGCCGCCGCGCTCGTCGCGATCGACGACTTCCTCAACCACGGGACGCACGGCGGCGCGAACGTCTCCACGACGCTCTTCGTCGTCCTCGGCGTCGTCATCGGCTCCGTGACGTTCTCCGGGTCGCTCATCGCATCCGGGAAGCTCCAGGGCCTCATCAGCGGCAAGCCGATCGTCTTCCCCGGCTCGCGCCTCGTCACGCTCGCCATGGGCCTCATCGCCCTGTTCGGCACGCTCGGGCTCGTCTTCACGGCGACAGGGACGGTCGTCCTCGACCCGCTGGTCGCGAACCTCGTCCTCCTCGCGATCATCGGCTCCGCCCTCGTCTTCGGCGTGACGATGGTCCTGCCGATCGGCGGCGCGGACATGCCGGTCGTGATCTCGCTCCTCAACGCGTTCACCGGGACCGCCGCGGCGATGGCCGGCTTCG
>CAIYQJ010000471.1 GCA_903928275.1 uncultured Chloroflexota bacterium | reverse complement strand
TCGGCGAGGTCCACGAGGGCGCGGCGACGATGGACTGGATGCCCCAGGAGCAGGAGCGGGGCATCACCATCACCGCCGCGGCCACGACGTGCTTCTGGGACGAACACCGCATCAACATCATCGATACGCCCGGGCACGTGGACTTCACCGTCGAGGTCGAGCGCAGCCTCCGGGTGCTCGACGGCGCGGTCGTCGTCTTCGACGGCGTCGCCGGTGTGGAGCCGCAGTCGGAGACGGTCTGGCGCCAGGCGGATCGTTACAGCGTCCCGCGGTTCTGCTTCATCAACAAGCTCGACCGGACCGGGGCCGACTTCTGGATGGTCGTGGACATGATCCGCGACCGCCTCGGGGCGAACGCTGTGCCCGTGCAGATCCCGATCGGGATCGAGGACACGTTCGAGGGCGTCATCGACCTCGTGGCGATGAAGGCCATCTACTACCGCGACGAGCAGGGATCCACGATCGAAGTCCTCGACATCCCCGACGATCTCCTGCCCGAGGCGAAGAAGCACCGCGAACGCCTGATCGAAGCCGTGGCCGAGGTCGACGACGCCCTCACGCACAAGTTCCTCGAGGGCGAGGAGCTGACCAAGGAGGAGATCGTGCGCGGTCTCCGACGCGGCACGCTGGAATACCGGATCGTCCCCGTCCTCACCGGCTCGGCCCTGAAGAACAAGGGCATCCAGCCGATGCTCGACGCCGTCGTGAGCTACCTGCCGTCGCCGCTGGACGTCCCGCCGATCGAGGGCATCAACCCCAGGACACACCACGCCGAGACGCGCCCGGTCACCGACGAGGCGCCGTTCGCCGCGCTCGCGTTCAAGATCGCCGCGGACCCATTCGTCGGGAAGCTCGCGTTCTTCCGCGTCTACTCGGGGACCCTGAAGTCCGGCTCCTACGTCTTCAACTCGTCGAAGGGGACGAAGGAGCGGATCGGCCGCATCCTCCAGATGCACGCGAACCACCGCGAGGAGATCGAGGTCGTCCACGCGGGGGACATCGCGGCGGCCGTCGGCCTGAAGACCACGTTCACCGGCGACTCGCTCACCGACCCGGACCACCCAATCGTCCTCGAGTCGATGACGTTCCCGGAGCCTGTCATCGAGGTCGCCATCGAGCCGAAGACGAAGGCCGACCAGGACAAGCTCGGGATCGCGCTCCAGCGGCTCGCCGAGGAAGACCCCACCTTCCGCGTGCACACGGACGAGGAGTCCGGCCAGACGCGCATCGCGGGGATGGGGGAGCTCCACCTCGACGTCCTCGTGGACCGGATGGTCCGCGAGTTCAAGGTGGCGGCCAATGTGGGTCGACCCTCGGTCTCGTACCGCGAGACCATCCGACGCCCGGCGGGGGGCAACGGGCGGTTCGTCCGACAGACCGGCGGCAAGGGCCAGTACGGGCACGCCGTCATCAAGCTCGAGCCGGCGGAGAAGGGCACGGGGTACGAGTTCGTCGACAAGATCGTCGGCGGCACGATCCCGCGCGAGTACATCAAGAGCATCGATGCCGGGATCCGCGAGACGCTCGAGACGGGCGTCTACGCCGGCTACCCGATGGTCGACGTCCGCGCCACCCTCGTCGACGGCTCGTACCACGAGGTCGACTCGTCGGAGATGGCGTTCAAGATCGCCGGGTCGCTCGCGGCGAAGGACGCCGTCGGCAAGGCGGACCCCGTCGTCCTCGAGCCCATCATGCACGTCGAAGTGACGATGCCCGAGGAGTTCATGGGCGATGTCATCGGCGACATCAACAGCCGTCGTGGCCACATGGAGGGGATGGAGTCGCGCGGATCGACCCAGGTCATCCGGGCGTTCGTCCCGCTCGCCGAGATGTTCGGCTACGTCACGGACCTGCGGAGCATGTCCCAGGGTCGGGCGAGCTCCTCGATGGAGTTCAGCAACTACGCCGAGGTCCCCGCGAACATCGCGGCGGAGCTCGTAGCCAAGTCGAAGGTCTGACGGGCTCGGGCCCGATACCCAGCACGGAGCCAGGGAGCGGTCGAAGATGGCGAAGCAGAAGTTCGAGCGGAACAAGCCGCACGTCAACGTCGGGACGATCGGGCATATCGACCACGGCAAGACGAGCCTCACCGCCGCGATCACGAAGTACCTCGCCCTCAAGGGC
>CAIYQJ010000470.1 GCA_903928275.1 uncultured Chloroflexota bacterium | reverse complement strand
GGAGCCGCGGGCCGCGCGACGTGTCGCGCCGCCGCCGGCAGCCGGCCACCGCCCTCCGCGTGCCAGCAGGCGGTCGCCTGTCCCCCGCCCACATCGATCAGCGGCGGCTCGTCGGTGAGGCACCGATCGAAGGCGACGGGGCATCGCGGGTGGAAACGGCAGCCGGCCGGGATGTGCGCCGCGTCGGGCGTCTCCCCGGCCAGGATCTCGCGCTGTGCCCGCGCCCCGGGCTCCGGCGGCTCGGGCGTGGGCGAGACGCTGACGAGCGCGCGCGTGTACGGGTTGCGCGGATCCCCGATGACGGTCGTGGCCGGCCCGATCTCCATGATCCGGCCGAGGTACATGACCGCGATCCGGTCCGCGAGCACCCAGGCGAGCGACAGGTCGTGCGTGATGAACAGGTAGGCGAGGCCCCGCGCCCGGCGCAGGTCGAGCATGAGGTGGAGGATCTCGGTGCGGATCGACACGTCGAGCATGGAGACCGGCTCGTCGGCGACGACGAGATCGGGCCCGAGGACGAGGGCGCCCGCGATGTTCACCCGCTGGCGCTGGCCGCCGGACAGCTCGTGCGGGTACCGGAAGGCGAAGTCGGTCGCCGGCCGCAGCCCCGCCGACTCGATCGCCTCGAGGACGATGCGCTCCCGCTCGATCGCGGAGCCGCCGGCGCCGTTGACGAGCAGCGGCTCGGCGACGAAGTCGTGGATCGTCTGCTTGGGGTTGAGCGTCTCGTACGGGTCCTGGAAGATGAGCTGGACGCGGCGTCGGTACGCTGCCAGGTCCGCGCCACGCCAGATGCCCGTGAAGTCGCGACCCTCGAGCAGCACGCGGCCCGCGGTGGGCCGGGTGAGCTTCACGACGACGCGCCCGGTCGTGGTCTTCCCGGACCCGGACTCGCCGACGAGCCCGACGACCTCGCCGGCGGAGACGCTCAGGTCGACGCCGTCCACGGCCCGCACGACCCCCGGGTGTCGCCGGCGCACCAGGTCACCCATCGTCCCGCGGACCGGGAAGTGGACCTTGATCCCCTCGAGGCGGAGGAGCTCCGTCATTCGGCGGGCCCGCCGGCGGCCACGGCGCCCGGGACCGCGGCACCCGGCGCGCGGATCGGCACCGGTCCTGCCGTGACGACGTCGGTCGCCGGCACCGCGATCGGGTCGCCGGGGCCTTCTCCGGTGTAGAGGTGGCACGCGACGCGGATGCCGCCTGCCATCGTCTCCCGGGGCTGCTCGGCCCGGCACGCGTCCATCGCGAGCGGACAGCGAGGGTGGAAGCGACAGCCGTCGGGCGGGGTCCGCAGGTCCGGCGGGCTGCCGGGGATCGTCCCGAGCTCGCGCGCGTCAGCGCGGATGTTCGGGAACGCGCGCAGCAGCATCTGCGTGTATGGGTGCCGAGGGCGACGGAAGACCTCGGCGACCGAGCCCTCCTCGGCGACCCGGCCGGCGTACATGACGAGGACCCGGTCGCAGGTCTCGGCGATGACCGAGAGGTCGTGGGTGATGAGGATGAGGCTGAGGCCGAGCTCCCGGCGCAGGCGCTCGAGCAGCTCGAGGATCTGCGCCTGCACCATGACGTCGAGCGCGGTGGTGGGCTCGTCGCCGATGACGACCGCGGGATCGCACGCGAGGGCCATGGCAATCATGGCGCGCTGGCGCATCCCGCCCGACAGCTCGTGTGGATAGGCGCGGCCGCGCGCCCGCGGGATGCCCACGAGCTCGAGGAGCTCTCCCGCGCGGCGCCGGGCGTCGTCATGGCTCTGGTCGAGGCGGAGCTCGATCGGCTCGGCGATCTGGTCGATCACGCGCTGGACAGGGTTCAGGGCGTTCATCGCACCCTGGAAGATCACGGAGATCTCACGCCACCGGTAGCGGCGGATGGCCGTCTCGCTCTTCTTCAGCAGGTCGATGCCGAAGAGCCGGATGCTGCCGCTGACGATCTTCGCATTCGGGGGCAGGAGCCGGACGAGCGATAGGGCCGTGGTCGTCTTCCCGCATCCCGACTCGCCGGCGATGCCGAGAGCCTCGCCGTCGCCCAGGGTGAAGCTCACGCCGTCCACGGCCTTCACCGTGCCGGTCTCCAGGGTGAAGTACGTCCGCAGGTCCTCGACGACGAGGAGCGGAGCGGCAGGGTCGGCTTGCTTCGGCAGGGCCCACTGACGACGCCCCCGGGAGGCAGCCGGCTCGGCCGTCCCCGGCTCGCCCTCGCCTCCGTCCTGCGGTGCGACGCCGGCGAGGCCCTCCTCCGGGAGCGGGGTCTCGAGCTCGATGCGCTCCTCGTCTGCCTCGGCGATCTTGCGCTGGTCGTCGTCGAGGGAACGGATGAGGTCCCGCGGATCGTTGGGATACGTCATCGGCGGCCCCGCAGCCTGGGGTTGAGGACGTCGTCGAGGGCGCTGCCGAGCAGCGTGAACGCGAGGACGACGAGGACGATGCACGCGGCCGGCGGGATGAGGTACCACCAGGCGCCGAGGCCCGGGGCGCCGGCGCTCTGCGCCGCGTTGAGGATCTGCCCCCACGAGGGCTGGAATGGATCCCCGAGGCCGATGAACGCGAGCGTCGTCTCGGTGAGGATGGCGCCGGCGAAGACGAGCACCGTGTTCGCGACGATGAGCGCCACGACGTTCGGCAGGATGTGCCTCCGCATGATGTGCGACGACGACGCTCCGATGACACGCGCCCGGTCGACGAACATCCGCTCCTTCACCGAGAGCGCCTGGCTGCGGATGATCCGCGCCGTCGACGCCCAGCTCGTCACGCCGATGACGATGACGATCGCGAGGAGCGTCACGCGGATCCCGAAGAGCTCGGCGTCCGTCCCCACGATGTCGAGGACGATCGGTGCCAGGATCAACGCGAGGACGAAGGTGGGGATGACGAGGAAGAAGTCCGTGATGCGCATGAGCAGCGTGTCGGTCCGGCCTCCGACGTAGCCGGACACGATCCCGAGGACGGCGCCGATGCCCACCGTGACGACCGTCGCGAGCAGGCCGATGACCATGGAGACCCTGGCTCCGTGCACCGTGAGGTTGAGGATGCTCCGCCCGACCTCATCGGTTCCGAGGGGATAGCCGGGACTCGGAGGCTCCAGGCGGCCGCCGGTCGCCGTCGTCACCGTCTGCAGCGGCCCGACGAAGAACGACGGCGCGAGCGCGAGGGCTGCAAAGACGCCGAGGATGAGGAGGCCGATGATCCCGTCCTTGCGGCGGACGAAGCGGGACCAGAAGTCGCGCCACCCGCGGACGCGGAGGCGCCAGCGCTCGGCGCGGAGCTCGCGGGGGGTGAGCGTGGTGATGGTCATCGGGTCAGACCCTGACCCGCGGGTCGAGGAAGCCGTAGACGACGTCGGCCGCGAGGTTCGCCAGCACGACCGCCACGGAGAGGATGAGGAAGATCCCCTGGAGCATGGGGTAGTCCCGCGCGGCAAGGGCGTCGACCGTCAGCGTGCCGATCCCGGGCCAGTTGAAGACGACCTCCACCGTGATCGCGCCGGCGACGACGTAGCCCAGGTTGATCGCGATGAGCGTCACGGTCGGCAGGAGCGCGTTCGGCAGGGCGTGCGTCCGCAGGATCCGGCTCTCCGTCAGCCCCTTCGCCCGGGCGGTGCTCACGTAGTCCTCGGACAGCGTGTCGACGATCGACGACCGCATGAGGATGGAGTACTGCCCGACGAGGCCGAGGGCCACGGTCGCCACCGGGAGCACGAGGTGCCGGCAGAAGTCGGCGACCTGCTCGATCGGTGACGCGTAGGTGGCGCCGATCGTGAACATCCCGGAGGTGGGGAACCAGCCGAGGGTCGTCGCGAAGATGAGGAGCATGAGCATGCCGATGAGGAAGTACGGCATCGAGTACAGGACGAGCGAGAGGCCGTTGCCGAGGTAGTCGATCGTCCCTCCCCTCTTCCAGCCCGAGTACGAGCCGAGACTGAGGCCCAGGACGATCGCGATGATCTCGCCGAGCCCGAAGAGGATGACGGTCGGCCAGATGCGCGTCGCGATGACCTCGGTGACGGACTGGCCGCGGAACTTGAGCGAGTAGCCGAGATCGCCGGTGATCGTGGACCGGACGTACGACACGAGCTGGTCCGGGATGAGCGGCTTGTCCAGCCCCCAGCGGGCGCGCGCCTCGGCGAGCACCGCGGGCGTGATGTTCGGGTTCCGGAACAGGACGCGCTCGGGCGAGCCGGGCATCATCCGGAAGAGCAGGAAGTTCAGGATGACGATGAACGCGATCGTCACGATGGTCTGAACGATCCGCCTCGCGAGGTAGCGACCTCCCACCCGTCCCCTCCGCGATGCGCCTCCGGGGCGACGGTCCCGTCGCCCCGGAGGCGTGCTGTCATGTCGCCGCGAGCGGCCCGGTCACTCTTCTTCGGCGCGAGTCCCGCGGCGACGCAGCGCCACGAACACCACCGCAAGGACCACGACGAGCGCCGCGATCCCACCGACGAGCAGGAGCGTCGAGTTCCCGCCGCCGGAGCTGCCCGAGCCGCCCGCGCTCGGCGCCGGGGTGGGTGCGGCCGAGCCCGCGGGCGTCGCCGCGGCACCGCTGGCGCCGGGCGAGGCCGCCTCGGATGGCGCGGCCGATGGGGAGGGCGTCGCAGCGCCAGCGGCCGTCAGCAGCGTGTAGTCGAGCGAGCCGTAGCCGAACAGCGGGACCCCGTTGCCGACGGGCTGGCTCGTCCAGCCGGCGAAGCGGTCCGTTCGGTAGGCGTCGAGGTTGGAGTCGTAGAACAGGATGTGGTACGGCGCCTGGTCGTACATGATGTTCTGCATCTGGTCGATGAGCGCCTTGCGCGCGGCGTCCGTCGTGGCGACGTTCTGCTCCGTGAACAGCTTGTCGTACGCCGGGTTCGAGTACAGGCTGTCGCTCGAGCCGCCGATCTGGCTCGTCAGGAAGATCTTCAGCAGCGCGTTCGGGTCGACGTCGCCACCCCAGCCCCAGATGAACATGTCGAAGTTCGCCTTGTTCGTCGCGCCGCCGGCCTCCGGGGGCAGGAGGATGTCGGTGAGGGTCGCGCTGTCGAACACCTGCGTCGTGACCTTGATCCCGAGCTGGCCGTACCAGTCCTGGATGAACTGGGCCGCCTTGGGGTACGTGTCGTTGTTGTCCGGCATGTACAGCCGGAGGTTGATCGGCTTGCCTTCCTTGTCGAGACGCCGGCCGTTGGCGTCGAGCGCGTAGCCCGCGGCGTCGAGCTTCTGTTTGGCCGTGTCGATGCTGAACGTCCGCGGGTTCGCGGGATCGGCGTGCCACTTCACCTCGAACGGCGGGATCTGGGTCGTCCCGACGGTCCCATAGCCTCCCAGGATCTTGTCGACGAGGAGCTGCTTGTCGATCGCGTAGCCGAGCGCGTCGCGGAACGCCGGGTCGCGGAGCGCCTTCGTGGACGCGCCGCCACCCGGGATGTCCTTGGCGTACGTGTTGAACCCGAGCTCGGTGAAGCCGTTCGACTGGCCGACCGCCGTCACGACGTTCGACTGGGTCTTCAGCTGGTCGAGCTGCGGCGGGTTCACGCCCTTCGCGTAGTCGAGCTCGCCGCTCTTGAGCGCCTGCACCATCGTGTCGGCGTTCTTGAAGACCTGGAGGACGACCTGGTCCGCGGCGCCCTGCTTCCCGAGGTAGTTCGGGTTTCGCTGGAACCGGATGAACTGGCCGGTCTGCCACTCGACCGCCTGGTACGGCCCCGTGCCGACGATGGGCGCGCCCGGCTTGGGGTCGTTCGTGAAGGTGGCGACGGTCTCGAGCGTGACGTCCTTCCAGATGTGCTTCGGGAGGATGGGGAGGTACATCTGGAGGACCTTGTTGTTCGGGTGGTCGGTCGTGAGCACGAGCGTCTGCGGATCCGGCGCCTCGATCTTCGTGATCCCGGCGTCCTTCACGTAGGGATCGAGATAGCCGAGCCCCACGCTCTTGCCCGCCTTGACCGCGTCGAGGATGAACTGCAGCGTCCAGCGCGCGTCCTCGGAGGTCGCGGGCGTGCCGTCCGACCACGTGAGGTTGGGATCGATCGTGAAGGTCCACGACAGCCCGTCGGCCGACTGCGCCCATGTCGAGGCGTACCCGGGGATCGTCTCGAGGTTGGATCCCCAGCCGACGAGCGGCTGGTAGTTCAGGGTGAACGCCTCGTACCCGACGACGAGGGCGGTCTGGAACGGGTTGAGCGAATCGAGATCCTGGGTGGTGCCCACGCGCAGGACGAGCGGGTCGGCCGCCCGGGCCGGAGCCGGCGCGCCGCCGACGAGGAGAGCGCTGACGGCCAGCGCCATGACCGCGACGCGCGCAAGACGGGATCCGCCGTTCGACCGCATGGTGGCTCCTCTCCGGCCGCGACGACGGCGGGGCGCGAGCCCGTCGCGGCGATCCACGTCCCCATTCCTCCCTCGGGGACAGCGCGAGCATACGCGCCATCGTGACGAGCCGGGAGGCGCGGTCAGCCGCGGACGTCGCCGCCGTGCACGCCGCGGCCCGACGGGGCGCGGTCGTCGGCCGGACGTGTGCCGAGCGCGCGCGCCATCGCCCGGACGTGGACCGCGACCGATCCGCAGCACGACCCCAGGTACCCGATCCCGAGCTCGCGCGCCTTCACCGCGAACTCGGCCATGGCCGCGCGCGGCAGCTGGAGCGGGTCGAGCGAGAACGGGAACTCCGGGAGCGACGTGAAGTCCGGTCGGCCCGGAGGCGTCTGGTAGGCCACCGGCTGGCACGCGATGGGGACCGGGACGGCCTCGCGCATCTCGGCCGCGATCGGCAGGAGCTTCACCGGGCCCCGCAGGCAGTTGACGCCGACGACGTCCGCGCCGGCGTCCACGAGGACGCGTGCGCAGTCGGCCGGGCCCTCTCCCTCGCGGGCACGCGGCTCATCCTCGAAGGCCATCGTGACGACGACGGCCAGCCCGGTCTCCCGTGCCCGCTCCGCGCAGATCCGCGCCTCGCCCAGCCACGCGAAGGTCTCGCCGATGACGAAGTCGATCCCGACCGACGTCATGTCGTCGAGCTGGCGGTCGAACGCCGCGCGGACGTGGTCGGCCGCGGCCCGGTCTCCCGGCCGGTAGGATCCGGTCGGACTCAGCGTGCCGGCGACGAGCGCGTCGCCCTCGTGCGCGACACGACGGGCGATCCGGACCGCCTCGCGGTTGATCTCGTCGACTTCGGCCGCCATCCCTGCAACCGCGAGCCGGTCCTCGCTGGCCGAGAACGTGAGCGTCTGGAGCACGTCGGCCCCCGCGTGGAGGAACTCCCGGTGCAGCTCGACGAGCGCGTCCGGGTGCAGGATGGAGATCTCGGGCGTGAAGGTTCCGGCGCGGACCCAGCCCCGGCGTTCGAGCTCGAGGAGGTATCCGCCGTCGCCGAGCACGGGTCCCGCGGCGAGTCGTTCGAGCAGCCCCTGCGGCATGCGGCCTCCGTTGATGCGACGAGGTCCGCCGATGGTAGCAGCGGCGAGACGCCGGCCGACGGTGCCGGGGGGCCCGACGTCGCGGGCCGTCCGGCCGCACCGCCGGTCCCACCGGTCCCGGCGGCTACTTCAGGGTGAGAAGGCCGTCGGACACATAGCTCCGGGTCGCTGCGGAGACCCGGAAGAGCTTGTCGCCGCTCGCGTAGAACGCGTCGAGATAGGTCGCCGGGGGCGATGGGCTCGCGCCGGGCGCGGGGCTCGGGGTCGGGATCGTCCGTTCCAGGAGGATCACTTCCTTGCCACCGAGCGTCTCCGTCGTCTTCTTCGCCGTCGGGTCGGCCGCGAGGATCAGATCGACGATCGCCGTGGCGACCGCGGAGCCGGCGACACCGTCGACCGTGTACACGCCGATCATCACGGGCAGCGCTCGCTTCGGGTCGGCGGACGACGCGAACCTGAGGTCGGCGGGCTGCTTCCCGAGCGCACCGAGGAGCTTCGCGAGGTCGTTCTGGTTCGAGGCGATCCCGCCTCCGAGGACGTCAGAGCCGGTGAGGCTCACCACCTGCATGGGCACGCCGTCGATGGTCGTCGGCAGGAGGGCCTCGAGCGCGGGGTCCCGTGTGAACGTCGGGGCGGGGGTCGCTGCCACGCTGGGCGCCACGGAGGCGCCCGGGCTCGGGGCGGCAGACGTCGCAGCCTCGACGGACGGGGCGGGGGTCGGAGGGGCCGAGACCGCGGCCGTCGGCGCGGCAGAGCTCGTGGTCGACCCGCACGCGGCGACGGCGAGCGCGACGACGGCGATGGTGACGACCGCGAGGCGGGGGCTGGCCGAGCGGGTCACTGGGGCAGCGCCTTGACGATCTCGCCGGCGAGAGTGGGGTCGCCGGATCCGCCGAAGAAGACGGTGTCGCCCTTGAACACGAGGTACTCCGGGGGCTGCGTGGCCGCGGGGGAGGCGGCCGGCCCGCCCGACGCGGCCGGCGCGGCAGGCGAGGTCAGGACGAGCACCGTCCGACCGCCGACCTGCTGCTCCGTGGCAGTCTGGCCCTGCGCGATGCTCGTCTTGATGAATTCGTCCTTCAGCTTCGCCGGGTCGGCCCCGATCAGCCGCCAGGCACCGAGCGACCAGGTCGTCGAGAGGGTCGTCGACGGATTCGTATACGCCATCAGGACCTTGTCGGGGGTGACCCCGAGCGAGGCGGCGAAGTCGACGAACGTCTGCGGGACCCCCTGGGTCGCGATGAGCTGCGCGAGCGTGCCGACCGTCGGCGTGAGGGCGATGCCCACGAGCGACGTGGGCAGGAGCTTCGCGAGCGCCTGCTCCTCGGGCGTTGGCGTCGCCTGGGGGGCCGCCGAGCCCGACGGCGCGGCCGCGGCCGAGCCAGACGGCGCCACGGGTGCGGAGGCCGCCGCGGAGTCGGACGCTGCCGGAGTGGCGGCGCCGGACGCGACCGGCGATGCCGGGCCGGAGGCAGGGGGCGACGTTGGCGCCGGGGACCCGCTGGCCGCGGAGGATCCGCAGGCGGCGAGCGTGAGGACGACGAGAGCTCCCCAGGCGGAGAGTCGGAGGCGAGACTGCATGCAGGTACCTGTGTGGTGCCGGGGCGCGGGGCGCATCCCGGACGGTGCTCGTGACGAGGATAGCCGAAGGTCCCCGAAACGGCCGCCGGCCCGCGGGTCGGCCGGCCCGCGGCCTCAGGCTCCGGAGACGCCCTCCACGGAAGCCGCCTCGACCGGGACCGCGACGCCGGGGTGGCCCGCTGGCTCGCCTTCGGGCGGCACCGGCTCCTCGGGTCCGATCCGCTCGAGCAGGTGCATCTTCTGGGCGGGCAGCAGGAACGAGAAGAGCAGGCCCAGGATGACGAAGCCGAGCGCCACGAACCCGGCCGCACGCGCCGCGTCGACGAACGCGTGCTCGCCGGCCGTCACCACCGAGTCGAGGACCGGCCTGGCCTGCGGCCCGGAGAGGAACGCCGCGTACTGGGGCGGGACATAGCCGGATGCCACGAGGGTCGCGGGGTCGCCCCTGAACGCGGTGATCGCCTGGCCGGCGGAGTCCTCGATGGCCACCGCGAAGCCTTCCTGGACGGCGGGCGGGAGCTGCGATGCGTGCTCGGTGAGCTGGGTGCGGACGCCCGTGGAGAGGCCGACGGCGAGCACGGTCCCGAGGATCGCGATCCCCATCGCCGAGCCCACCTGCCGCATCGTGGAGTTGGTGCCCGACGCGAGGCCGGATTCCTCGATGGGCACGTCACTGAGGACGATGCTCGTCAGCTGCGCGGTGGCGAACCCGACGCCCAGGCCGTAGATGAAGAGGCCCGGCACGAACTCGAGGACGTTCACGTTGGCCGAGATGAGGAGCGTCGTCATGAGGATGCCGACGCACTCGAGCGCCATGCCGATCGTCACGACGCGGCGCGGACCGTACTTCCGCGCGATCTGCGCGGAGATGGGTGCGGCGAAGAACGAGCCGACGGCGAGCGAGATGAGGAGCGCGCCGGTCTCGAACGCGGACAGGCCGAGCACCGCCTGCAGGAACAGTGGCAGGACGAACAGGAGCCCGAACTCCCCGAGGCTGACGATGGTGCCGGCGAGGTTGCCATAGCGGAACGCCGGGTACTTCCACATCATGAAGTCGAAGAGGTAGAACTTGCCCTGCCTGCGGCGCCGGATCTCGATGACCGCGAACAGCACGAGGGCGAGGATCCCGACGCCGATGATCACGGGGATGATCGAGATCTCGGTGGACGGCCACGTCCAGCCGAAGACGGTGAAGGGGCGCTTGGGGTGGAGCCAGCCGTACGTCTGGCCCTCGATGAGGCCGAACACGATGCCGCCGAGCCCCAGGGTGATGAGGATGAAGCCCGGGAAGTCGAAGCCCGGCTTGGCGTGCTCGTCCCTGGACTCGCCGATGTACTTGAGCGTGCCCGCGATGGCGATGAGGCCGATCGGGATGTTGATGAAGAACGCCCAGCGCCAGGAGACGTAGGTCGTGAGGAAGCCGCCGAGGAGCGGCCCGACGGCCGCCATGCCGCCG
This sequence comes from uncultured Chloroflexota bacterium, assembly GCA_903928275.1. Classification (GTDB taxonomy): domain Bacteria; phylum Chloroflexota; class Limnocylindria; order Limnocylindrales; family CSP1-4; genus CAIYQJ01. The sequence goes on along the minus strand of CAIYQJ010000470.1, from coordinate 3,018 downwards.
ATGACGGAGCCCCAGATGCCGAACGCGATGGCGCGGTCCTTGCCGCGGAAGTTCGCGTTGAGGATCGACTGCGTGGCGGGCAGGATGGCCGCGCCGCCGAGGCCCTGCAGGAGTCGGGCCGCGATGAGCCATTCACCGCTCTGGGCGAGGCCCGCGAGGACGGACGCGACCATGAACAGCACGAGGCCGCCGAGGTACATGACACGTCGGCCGATCACGTCGCCGATGCGCCCCATCGTGACGAGCAGGGCGGCGAAGACGAGCGCGTAGGAGGTGTTCACCCACTCGGCCGCCGTCAGGTCGAGGTTCAGGTCGCGGATGATCGAGGGGACCGCGACGTTCACGATCGTGGCGTCGACGATGATCATCGCCACGCCGACGCTGAGCATCGCGAGACCGATCCACCTGCCCCGTCCGCTCGTCTGGATGGCGGCCGTCGCCGCGCCGTTCGGTTGGGTCACCGTGCTGCTCTCCGGCTTGTCCGTACGCCTGCCGCCGCGTGGCCGGGCGCGCTCGTCCATGGTATCGTTGCGTTGCGCAATCGTTGCGTTAGGCAACTATAGGCGACACCGAGGACGAACGCAACCATGACCTCTCCTTCGGCCGAGGACACGCGGCGGATCGCACGGCTCGTCGTCGATCTCCTGCACGCCGCATCGGCGTCGCGGCGCGAGGAATCCATCGGGCCCGCCGGGTCCGCCGACGGCGAGCCGCCGATGCCGACGTCGGCCCACGGTGCCGGCACTAACGGTCGCGCCCCGGTCTCCCCACAGGCCGTCAGCGCGGCGGTCCTCGTGTACGAGCTGGAGGAGGCGACGGTCGGCGGCATCGCGGCCGGGCTCGGCATCTCCGCGGGCTGGGCGAGCCGCCTGGTCGAGGAGCTCGAGGAGCGCGGGTACGTCGTGCGGGAGCGCGACGTCGCGGACCGGCGGATCGTGCGGGTGCGTCTGTCGCCCGATGCGGTCGAAGAGGTCTCGCGCGTCTACCGGTGGCGGGACGAGGCGATCGAGCGGGCGCTCGACGGGCTGGACGCCGGGGACCGCGACGCCGTGGGCCGCTTCCTCGCCGCCCTTGTGCGCGAGATGACGGCCGACGCGGGCGGTCGCTGAGTCCGGATCCGGGCGGCACGGCTCCGCGTGGCGCGGCGCGCGGTCAGCGGACCAGCGAGACCGCGATCGTCGCCGCGATTCCGAGCACGACGAGATTGCCGACGAGCCCCGTGACGAGGCGCGCGCGCGTCGACAGGCGGTGGTGCAGCCGTGAGCCGAGGAACGCGAGGAGCGTCTGCCACGAGAGCGACGCGAGCCCGGCGCCGACGACGAACGCCGCCTTCTCCGCCGGTCCGGCACCCGTCGACGACAGCCCGAGGATCAGGGCGGCGAAGTAGACGATCGTCATCGGGTTCACCAGGGTGATCCCGAGGAAGACCGAGTAGGTCCGAGCGGCGCCGGGCGGGCTCGAGACCGACGCGGGTTCGGCACTCGCGTCCCGGCGCAGGAGGAGGAGGCCGCGGACGGCGATCGCGACGAGCACGGCCACGCTGGCGACGCGCAGCGGCACCGCGATCGGCGCGAGGACGGCCGCGAGCGCGGAACCGAACGCAGCAGCGACCGCCGCATAGAGGAGGTCCACCGTCGCCGCCCCGGCTCCGGCCGCTGCTGCCGTGCGGAACCCGTGCCGGATGGCCTGGTCGATGATGAGCACGGCGATCGCACCGACCGGGATCGCGATCCCGTAGCCCGCGATGACGCCGGCGACGAACGCCCTCTCCATCCCCTCCCCTGCCCTGCGGACCATGTCACGTGGGGCCGCGACAGCCTATCTCAGCGCGCCGACCGCGCGCGGTCCGGAGCCGGCGGGCGCGCGGTCCAGAGCCGACCGGCGAGCGGTCCGAGCCGGCCACGAGCGGGGCGCCGATGGGTACGATGTGCGGGCGCGCTGCGCCACGACCCGATGGAGGACCACGATGCCCGGCAGGAGGATCGCCCCGATGGTCATCCGGACGGAGGTCTCGACCGACCGTGTCACCACGTGGCGCACCCTCACCGATCCGGTGCTCGTCGAGCGGTGGTTCACGCACGCGACGCCCGTCGGGGCGGTGGGCGACGCGTACGAGCTCGATTTCGGCAGCGGCGACGTGATGCGCGGGGAGATCCTCGAGGTGGTGCAGGATGAGCGCCTCGTCTACTCGTGGGGATGGGGCGACTCCGCTCCCGGCGCCCGCACCCGCGTCACCTGGACGCTCGACGCGGCCGACGACGGCACGGCGGTGACCCTCACGCACGACGGGTGGGTCGAGGCCGGATTCGGCGCGGCCGAGCGCGATGACCACCGGCGGAACTGGGAAGAGTACGTGGCGGCGCTCGTTGAGCTCGGCGACGAGCTCGCCGAAGGGGACCGCGCCTGAGCCAGGCGGCGGGCGGCGGGACGGACCGGCCGGCGGGTCGCGTCCGGGCCCTTGTTGCGGAGTACGCGAGCTTCGAGCGCGACGCGCGCCTGTTCCTGCTCGTCTCGCTGGTCTCCGGACTCGGGGTGAGCCTCTACTGGATCGACTTCAACCTCTACCTCACGTCCCTCGGGTTGCCGACCTCGTTCGTCGGCGTGGTCGCGGCGGTCGGCTCGGCCGCGGCTGCACTCGCGGCCTTTCCAGCGAGCGTGGCGTCGGACCGGGTCGGCCGGCGGATCGTCCTCGTCGCGGGCCTCGCGATCTCCGTCGTCGCGACGCTCGGGCTCGTCTTCACGTCCGCGCCGGCCGTGATCCTCCTGCTCGCGGCGGGCATCGCGGTCGGCAACCAGGCGTTCTCCGTCGTGACGATCCCATTCCTCACCGAGCACAGCAGGAGGCGCAACCGCGGCGAGCTGTTCGCCGTCCAGTACGCGACGTCCACGGTGACGAGCGTGGGCGCCGCGCTCGTCGGAGCGGTCGTCGCGGCGATCGCCGCCGCGGCCTTCGGGCTGCGCGCCGGCGACCCGGGGGTCTTTCGGATCCTTCTCGTCATCATGGCGGCCTTCGGGGCG
>CAIYQJ010000469.1 GCA_903928275.1 uncultured Chloroflexota bacterium | reverse complement strand
GGCGCGGGCGCGGCGCACGGTCCGCCGCGGCGTCACCTGGGCCCTCATCATCCTCACGGCTGTGGGCGTCCTGGGCACGTCACTCGCCTTCTGGGCGGATCGCACGATCTTCTCCGAGAGCGCCTACCTCGCGGTCGTCGGGCCGATCCCGCAGGACCCGGCCGTCGTGGCGTCGGTCAGCCTGCAGGTCTCCGAGGCGGTCGTGACGGGGCTCGACATCGAGCAGAGGATCTCCGACGTGCTGCCCGGCCCGTCGAAGGACCTCGCGGGCCTCGTCACGTCGGGGATCCAGTCCACGATCGAACGCGCGCTCGCCGAGTTCATGGCATCGCCGCAGTTCGGGACCGCGTGGATCGAGGCGAACAAGGCGCTCCACGCGCAGCTCGTCGCGGTCCTCCGCGGCGACAACCAGGCCATCCAGACGTCCGGCGGCGTCGTCACGGTGAACGTCTTCCCGCTCGTGGCGAAGGGCCTCGAGGTGGCGCAGACCGCCCTGACACAGGCCACGGGCAACCCGGTGGCACTGCCCACGCTGACGGATCCGTTGGATCCGGCGGCGTCCCGTGCCCAGATCGAGCAGGCGCTCGGCATCACGCTCCCCCCTGACTTCGGCGTCATCCCCGTCGTCGAGACGCAGGCCCTCGAGCGCGCGCAGGCGGCCGTGTGGGTCTTCGAGACGTCGATCATCATCTCGGCGCTCATCACGCTCCTGCTCGCGGTCGTTGCCGTCGCCTTCGCGCTCCAGCGTCGGAAGGCGCTCCTCCAGATCGTCGTCGCTTCCGGCATCGCGCTCGCGATCGCGGGAGCGGTCGTGAGCCGCATCAGCACGCTGGTGACCGACATCACGCCGAGCGGGGCTGCGGGCGTGCTGGGCCAGGTGGCGCTCACCCGCGTGATGAGCGGCTTCGAGTCATTCGCGCTCGTCCTCGTTGTGATCACCGCGGTCCTCGCGGTCGCCCTGTACCTCGCGGGCCGCCCCGCGTGGGTCCCGCGCTGGGGACGTTCGCTGGCCCGGCGCGTCGGCGTTCAGCCCAGCGGGAACCGCGTCGTCCGCTTCGTCGCCGAGCACATCGGCGAGCTCCGGTTCATCGGATACGCGATCGCGGTCGTGGCGCTGCTTCTCGTCCCGCTCGGGAGCGGGTCTCTCGTCGGCACCCTCGTCGCCCTGATCGCCTACCAGGTCATCCTCACCGTGGTCCGCGCCTTCCGACCCACGTACATCCGGCTCGCGGAGGACGCGGCCTAGCTGAACCGGGCGGGCCTGCCGCGCACGGATGGGATCGAGTCCCCGCCGGACAGGCCGATGCCGCCCGGAGAGAGGGGACGGGCGGCATCGGGACGGCAGAGAGGAGGACTGCCGCTGGAGAGTCAGCGATAGAGCGCGACCGTGGAGCAGTCACGGACCACGATGTCCGCGATCGTGATGGAGCCGGCCATACCGACGATGACACCGTCGATCGTGACGACGGCGGTGGCGGGGACCGCGTGCGATCGGCAGGTCCGGAGTGCGGCCATCGCGCCGTCGATCGGCGCTGCGAACGGGCCGTTCATCCACGTCTCCACCGGCGCGGCCGCGTGGACCTCCGCGCGGATGACGTGGACCGCCCCGTCGGGGCCGGCGAACGACTCGACGACGAGCGCGTCCGCGAGGTCCGGGCTCACGGTCAGCGTGGAGACATCGGGCGACCCGCGGAACGAGGCCAAGGCGGCCCCGGGGCCCGGGAGTTCGCCGTCGATGCGCAGGCGGCGCTCGGCGTCCGTGCCGACGATCGTGTCCAGCCGGAGCGCGTGGGCCGCTGCCTGCGCGTCCAGCGGAGCGATGTCCACGTGGACCGTCGCGACGGTCTCGGTCGTCTCCACGGTGCGGCCGGCGGCGACCGTGGCGGCAGCCGCTCCCACGAGGAGAACGGCGGTGGCGGCTGCGAGACCGTAGCGGGCGAGTCGCATCTCGGATCCATGCTGGGACCCGGGCGAAGCGGGTCCATGTGCGCAGCGTGCCGCGAAGGCACGGGCCGCGCTATCGCGCGAAGGTAACGTCTCGCGGTACGGCGAACGCGTGAGACGAGCCCGCCGGTGGCTGCCATGGTCGCATCCCGGGGCCGCCCGGCCAGGCCCGCATCCCTTTCGTTGCGCCTCTCGGCACGTGGCGAGGACGCATCGGCAGCGACCATCGGCGAGGTACCGCGATGACCCATCGCGACGTCTGAGCCGCAGCTTCCGAAGACCCCGTGAACGCAGGGGGGAGTCGATCCATCGTCGGCGTGAGGCTCGGTCTCGACGCCGCGGCGGACCGGCTCCCCCTCTCTCGTGGGCGGGCCCGATGATCCGCCACCCGCATCGGCACGCGACGCACCGACCGCGCCCCGCCCCATCCACCCGGTGCATCCACTGCGGACGGCGGATGCACGGGGCGGCGGTCTGCTCGGCCCACGAGCGGGCCCCGAGACACCCGCGGCTGGGTTCGCCTGCCGGGACTGCGAGCGGAGCGAGCGGGCCGCTTCCTGGCGGCCGACGCCGGAGCGGTCAGGCCGACGACCCGGATGGCGCCTGGCCGGGGCGGACGATCGCGAACCCTTCGCGTTCGGCTGCCTGCGCGAGCCGCTCGTCGAGGGTGACGAGCGGGAGGGACGACGGATGTCCTTCTGCCACCACGATCGCGGCGGCGAGCTGGAGCGCGTCCGCGGTCCGCAGCGGGTGGACGCGGAGCAGGCGGACCGCGATCTCGCGAACGGCCGCCACGGGCTGCACCTCCCGCCATGCCTGAGCAAGGGCGTCGAGGCGTCTGAGCCCTTCGACCATCGAGGAGGATGCCAGGCTCCCCTCTCGCTCGAGCCGGGCGAGCGCCGACACGCACTCCGCCTCCGTCGCCCACCAGGCGACAATCTCGGGATCGAGCTCGTACGAACGCATCACCGCCGGGCTCGATGGCTCGACCACCAGGAGGGGCACGACCGCGGAGCTGTCCCAGAACCTCATCGCCCCTCTCGCCGTTCCTCGACGAGCGTGCGGACCGCGCTCACCCCTGGCATGAGCTCCGGCGCCGGCATGCGCAGCAGGTCGAGCGGTGGCGGGGCCTCGCCGACCCGGATGAGGCCGGCCCGCTCCAGCCTCTGCAGGCGGCCGGTAGCGTCGGCCAACCCGGCGACGGGCTCCAGTCGGGCGACGGGCACACCGCGGTCGAGGATCAGGATGCTCTCGCCGCTCCTCACACGATCGATGAGTGCGCTGAGCCCGTTCTTCGCCTGGGTGATCGTGGCGGTCTTCATGTGGCTACTCTAGCCATCGCCGTCTGGCCTGACAAGCGCAGTACAGCGCGCGGCCTTCTCGCGGCATCCCGCCGACCCGGGCCGACCGTGCCTCGGGCCGGCTCGAGTCGGCGGCGCGCCTCAGTAGCTGATCCCGTACTTCGCGAGGAGCTGCTCCCGGTCCTGGCTCAGGTCCGTCCCGATAGGCGCCGCGGGGTACGGCGCGTCGCCCATGATGCCGGACCAGGTGATCCGGTCATAGGCGGCGAAGTCCATCTTGTCCTCGGACGTGAAGTCCTGGCCGGCCGCGGCCTTCGCCCACCAGGCGGCGTCGTGGAGCGGCCTCGGCACCACGAGGCCTGCCGGCCGAGGCGGCAGCGGCAGCTGCGTGGTGTAGAGCGACGCTGCGGGGATCGCCGTGAAGCTCCAGGCCGTGGGCTTCGTGGTGAAGACGTCGGCCATGGGCTTCGCCAGGGCGTCGTTGAGGTTCATGGGCGGAAGGCCCAGCACCTCTTCGATCGTCCGGACGAAGTCGATCGTGTTGTACGAGGTGGAGACGACCGCGCCCCGCTTCACGTTGGCGCCGGCGATGAAGGCGACGGTCCGGTGCGAGTCCACGTGGTCCGGGCCGTCCTGCGAGTCGTCCTCGATGACGAAGATCAGCGTGTTGTTCGCGTACTTGCTCTGGGAGACCTTCTGGACGAGCTGGCCCACGGCATAGTCGTTGTCCGCCTGCTGGAGCTCCGGCGTGTTCACGCCGTCGATCGCGGTGGAGAAGTTGCCGGTGTGGTCGTTCATGAGGCGGACGAGGCTCAGGTTCGGAAGATCCTGGCCGCCGTTCACGTACTTCGTGTCGAACTCGCGCGCCCACTCCGTATACCGCCAGTAGTCCGGGTAGGTGGGATCCCAGCCGCGGAAGTACGTGTCCGTGTACGGCGTGAGGGCGACGTTCGCGGGGAAGGCCGTCTGCGTGTGCGTCGCGGCGGGGTCGTGAGCGAGCGTGACGCTGTACACGGAGCTCTGCGGGAAGCTGTAGCGGGTCGTGTCCACGTAGAAGCCGTAGTTCCGGACCGTGAGGTTGGCCCGTAGCGCGGCGTCCCACACGAACCCGGCGTTGGGCTGGCCGTCGGGGCCGTCCGGCGCGGTGACGTCCGCCGTCCCCGGCAGTACATCCGGATCGCGCTGCGTGAGGGGATCCGCCACCCGCCGCTCCCTCACGGTCGGGATGGCGACGTTCACGGCGCGGTCGGTGCCGCCGTCGAGGCTCAGGCCTCGGCCGGCGTACATCACCGGCTCCTCCTTCTCCAGGACATCGGGCGCCTGGGCCGCGGTGGACCAGGACCAGCCGTCGTAGCTCACCTCGGCCGTGGCGTACGTGTTGTCGAGGGTGACGAACGTCTGCGCCAGGCGGTGGAGGTTCGGCGTCAGCGGGAGGCCGAACTCCGCGAGCGCGGGGTCGCCGTTGCCCTGCTTCGCGTCACCGAGCACCTGGTCGTACGTCCGGTTCTCCTTGATGATGAAGATGACGTGCTTCACGCTCGCGCGGACGGCCGCCATGGTCGCGGCGTCCGCCGCGCTCTCCACGTGGGAGAAGTGGTTGTTCGTGGCGACCTGCGACGTCAGCGTCGCGAGCTGCGCGCGGTTCGGCAGCGGGAAGCTCTGCAGGCCGGCCTTGACGAGCTGCGGGTTGTACTCGTTGGCCGCGTAGCCGTTGCGGTGCGTGGGCGGGCCGTAGCTGTAGTACCAGTCGGGGTTGGCCCCCGTCGGCGACTTCCCGTTGACCACGTAGGCGTACGTGCCATCGCCGTTGAAGCTCACCGAGTTGGGGTACCAGCCGGTGGGGATCAGCCCGGTGGGCTGGTCGCCGACGTTGGCGCCGTTCAGCGGGATGACGGCGACCGCGTTCATCGTCCCGAGGGTCACCCAGAGCTGCTTCTCGTCGGGCGTGAGCGTCACGCTGTTGGGGTTGGCGCCCTTGTACGGGGCGAGCATCAGCGGCAGCGCCTTCGAGGTGGCGAGGACCGGGATGCTCTCGAGGACCGTGTTCGTCTTCGTGTCGATGACGTCGACGGTGTCGGACATGTCCTCCGCGACGTACAGGAGCGTCTGCGCCTTGTTCAGCGCCATCTTGTTCGGCTGGCCCGCGACGGCGATGCGTGCGGTCACCCTGGGTGCCGCCCCCAGGCTCACGACCACGACCTCGCGGTCCCGGATGCTCGAGACGTACGCGGTGGCGGCCGAGCCGTTGCCCTTGATCGCCACCCAGAACGGGTACTCGCCGCCCGGCACGCCCGCCTGCGTGGCGTCGCTCTTGCCCGGGCGCAGGTCCAGCTCCGCGCCCTTCACCCAGTGGCCGAGACCCCCCGTGAACGTCGTGATCGAGTCGTTGTAGTAGTTCGCGACGACGAGCAGCTGGCCGTCGCCGCTGACGGCCACGCCGGCGGCGCAGGGATCGACCGCGACGGCCTCATTGGGCTGGAGCTGCTGCCAGCCAGCGGGCGGCTGGACGTCCAGGCCGTTGCCCGACGTGTGCCCGAGGAGGAGCTGCTGCGACTGCCCCCAGGTCCCCGAGGTGGCGTCGCGCGTGTAGACGTGGACGTTGTCACCCGCGCTCGAGGCGGGGTTGACCGCGCCGGTGCTGTCGAACGGGCCGTCACCGACGCCGCTCGACACGTAGAAGCCCCTCCCGGACGGGTCCCAGGCGATGCCGTTGTACGTGTTGGGGACCTTGATGACCTGCTTCTGGACCGGCGCGTTCGACGAGATGTCGTAGACGAACACGTATTCGGTCGAGTCGGGCCAGTCGAAGTACGTCCCCATCGCATCCGGCGGAAGGACGCCGTTCACCGCGTCGGTCCGATAGACGCGGTTGAAGCCGCTCGTGAGCACGAGGAGCGTCTTCTTGTCCGGGCTGACGACGGTGGCGACCGCCTGCCCGGCCAGCCAGCCGGGGTCGTCCGCGAGGCCGGGGTTCAGCCCGGTGAACGTCGAGCCGGCGGGCGCGGTCGGCGTGATCTGCGTGCCCATGTTGGGCAGTGACTGGGCGACCGGCGTGGCGGCCGGCTTCGTGGCGCCACCACTGCATGCGGCCAACTGGAGCGGGAGCACCAGTGCAACGGCGAGGGTCAGGAGTCGTGTCGCACCGCGATGGCGCATGGGGTGGAGCCCTCCTCGAGGAACCTGCCGTGACGAGCAGGGGTGGATCGGCGGATCGTTCGGTCACTCGGCGCATCTGCCGGTGGAGCAACGCCCAGCCGCCTGCCGCGCGACGCGGCACGCCGCGCAGTCCCCCTCGCACGGTGCTCCGCACCCACGGTCCTCCGCGTGGGGTCGATGGACAAGTGCTGTCCTGCCCACGACCCGGAGCCATTCGTCCGGGCGGCCCTCATGCATCTGGACCACGCCACCGCCGGGTCCGACGCGCCACGGGCGGGGCCGCGGCGGTCGCCGACCCCCCGCCCGTGGGTCGCCGGCCCGCGCCGGCGCGGTCGTCACCTCACCCCTTGAGCCACTCTCCCGCCGCCGCCCGCGCCAGCCCCGCCACGTCGAACGTCACGCCGGTCATCCGCTCGGAGATCGACCACATCGCCGCGAGGTCCGCCGGCTTCATCCCGCGCGCCGCGTACGGGTTGCGGATCGGCGGCCCGCCGACGACGAAGCGCAGGCCGAAGAGCGTGCCGCCCCTCGCGCGCGGGTCGGTCGCGGCGCGCAGCTGCGGGAGAGCCCCCGTGGCCGGGGCCGTGCCGAACCAGCCCACCGTCGTGTCGAAGAAGCGCTGGCTCAGGCCGGGCGCCTCCCGAGCGCTGCGTGCCTGGAGGTCCGTATGGCTGAAGCCGGGGTCCGCCGCGCACGCCCGCGCCGGCGACCCCGCTGCCGCGAGGCGTCGGCTCAGCTCGACGGCGAACTGGAGGTCCGCGATCTTCGACCGCCCATACGCGCGCCAGGGGTCGTAGCGGCGCATCTGCGGGTCGGTAGCGTCGATCGGCCGTCCGAGGAACCGCGCGGTGCTCGTCACCGACACGACGCGCGCGCCCCGACTTCGCAGGAGCGCCGGCGTCAGCAGCGCGGTGAGCACGAAGTGCCCCAGGTGGTTCACGCCGAGCTGCATCTCGAACCCGTCGGCGGTCGTGCCGTATCCGATGCCCATGACGCCGGCGTTGTTCACGAGGATGTCCACGACGGGGTGGGCCGCGAGGATGGCGTCGGCGGCCTCGCGCACGGACGCGAGCGCCGCGAGGTCGAGCGTGACGATCTCCAGCGACCCACCGGGGATCTCGGCGGCGAGCGCTTCGCGGACGGCGGCCGCCTTCTCCCGGCTCCGGACGGCCATGACGACGTGGGCGCCATGGCGGGCGAGCTCGCGCGTAGTCTCCAGGCCCAGGCCACCGTTCGCGCCGGTGACGACGGCGATCCGGCCGGCCAGGTTCCCGATGTCGGTGGTGCTCCAACCCATGGACGTGCTCCTTCGATCGCGATCCGGGTACCGGGAAACGATAGGCCCTGTGGCTGTGTCCGTATTAGGCTGTGGTCCACGTGGGAAGCTGTGGAGGCTCGAGAACGATGGCGAAGGCGAACCTGACCGTCCAGCTGGACGAGGACGTCATCCGGCGCGCGCGCGTCGCAGCCGCCAAGCGCGGGACCTCGGTGAGCGCGCTCGTGGCTCGCGAGCTCGACCGGCTTGGGGAGCGAGACGCGCGCTACGAAGAGGCGTGGCGCCGCGCCGAAGAGATCATGAAGGGTGCGATCGCTCGCGGCGGGAGGTCCTGGCGGCGCGATGACCTCCACGACCGGTAGCGCCGGATGGCACCGGGAGACCTGACCTTCGTCGACACGAACGTGCTCGTGTACGCCCACGACCGCTCGGAGGCCCGCAAGCAGGAGCTGGCGCAGATCCTCCTGGAGGGGCTCTGGACCGACCGCGCGGGCGCGCTCAGCACGCAGGTCCTCCAGGAGTTCTACGTCGTCGCGACGCGGAAGTTCGACCCGCCGATGAGTCGACGGGCAGCCCGCGAGACCGTGTCCCTCTACGCCGCGTGGCCGCTCGTCTCGGTGGACCTCGCGCTCATCGTCACGGCGTCCCGTCTCGAGGAGCGGCATACGCTGTCGTTCTGGGACGCACTCGTCGTGGAAGCGGCACGGCGCGCCGGCGCGGCCCGCCTCGTCACGGAGGACCTTCAGCACGGACGCGTGATCGGTGGCGTCCGGATCGAGAACCCGTTCCTGTAGCAACCGATGCCGCCCGGCGGAGGCGGCTCGTCGCCGGGGCGGACATCGCCCGGGATCGTCAAGCACCGCCGCTGCGAGGTCGTCGGATCCCATGCAGAGAGAGCTCCATTGCCGGGTCTCGGAGACGCTGTGGTCGGCGCTCGACGAGAGAGCGCGCTCCACGGGCGAGAGCGTCTCGCACATCGTGGAACGGGCCCTCGCCGACGAGCTCGAGGTGGATCACCACTCGATCTTCCAGGTCTCGACGTCGGGGGCCGTCGTCAAGGGCGTGTACACGGGCTGCGTGTCCGTGGGAGACCTGCGGCGCCACGGGGACTTCGGAGTCGGGACCTTCGATGGCCTCGACGGCGAGATGATCATGCTCGACGGCCGCTGCTTCCAGGCGCGGGCCGATGGCACGGTCTCCGAAGCGCCCGACGACGCGCTCACGCCGTTCGCCGTCGTCACGGGGTTCCACGCCGACCAGCAGTTCGACCTGCCGCCGGTCGGCGGGTGGGCGGACCTCTGCGAGGCGATCGACGGGCTGCGGCGGTCGGAGAACGTCTTCGTCGGGATCCGGACCGAAGGCCGCGTGGAGCGCATCACGGTGCGGGCCGCGTGCAGGTCCGTCGCGGGGGTGGACCTCGTGACGGCGACATCGACCCAGGCCGAGTTCACCCTCGAGGCCGTGGCCGGGACGCTCGTGGGCTTCTGGACGCCGTCCTATGCCAGGGCGATCACCGTTGCGGGCTACCACCTCCACTTCATCAGCGAGGACCGCCGGTTCGGGGGGCATGTCCTGGACATCGCCGCCCGTGGCCTGGTGCTGTCCGTGCACCAGGAGACGGATGTCCACCTCGCGATCCCGGAGACCGCCGAGTTCCTCGCGGCCGACCTCAGGGGCGACCCGGGTCCGGCCCTCGACGTCGCCGAGCACGGTCGCCCCGCTCGCCAGCGGTAGTTCCCCCGGCCGGCAGTGCACCGGCGGATGCGGTTCGACCGGGCGTTCCCCGGGTCAGGCGAGTCGCCGTGCGAGCGCCGAAGGCGCGACGACGACGAGCTGCGTCGTGGGACGGGTGAGCGCGACGTAGAGGAGCTCGTCGAGGCGCTCGCCCTTCGTCGGGAGCTCGGCGAGGATCACGACCGGTCGTTCGAGTCCCTTGAAGCGGCGGATCGTCTCGAACAGGACGGCATCCGGGGGATCGTCGGGCACGTCCTCGGGGGCGAGGCCGCGCGACGTCCCGTCGTCGTTGATCGCCTCGTTCCAGAGCGTGACGTTCCCGAACGTGCGGGCGGCCCACGTCTCGCTCTTCGCGGCACTCGTCCCCGAGAGGACGACGACCTGCCAGGTCCGGACGTCCTCGTCGACGATGAGGCGGTGGAGCTCCCTGCGGACGGCCTCGACCGTCGGCCGGCCGCGCTCTGCCTCGACCACCCGGTAGCGGGTGGTAGCCGGCACTCCGTCGTCGGTCGCGTCGATCTCGCGCAGCACCTCGTCGATCGACTGGTCGCCCCGGTAGAAGCGGTTCGCCAGCGCGGCGATGGAGCCCGGGTTCCGGAGGTTCTCGTACAGCTCCATCCGCTCGAGCCCGAGCTGTCCGACGACATCAGGGCAGCGGATCGCCTGGCCGACGTCGTGGAAGACCCAGATGACGTCCTCGTCGGGATCGCGGAGGAGCGCCTGGACGAGGAGGAGCCAGTCGAGCTCGAAGTCCTGGCCTTCATCGACGATCACCGCGTGGAACCGATCGCCCGGGAGCGCGTCGATCGCACGCCCGAGGGCCGCCGGCAGAGTCTCGTCGAACCACCCCCGGGGGATCGGGTCCGGGCGTGGCGGGAGCGTCCCCGCGCGGGCCGCGAGCGTCTCGCAGAGGCGATGGAACGTCGAGACGACGAGCCCGCCCGGTGCCGGCGCGTCGGCGAGGTCCCG
>CAIYQJ010000468.1 GCA_903928275.1 uncultured Chloroflexota bacterium | reverse complement strand
CTCGCGGCAGGGCACGGGCTCACCGTCCCGTTCGGGTGGATCTTCGCGGAGGTCGGCAACCGGATCCCCGACGTCGCGACCCTGCCGGTCCCGTCGAACGCGCACTGGCTTCCGCTCGCGTCGTTCGTGCAGGTGCCGTTCATCGTGCTCCTCGGGCCGACGGCGTTCGCATCCGCGCTGCCGGCCGCGCTCATCGGCGCCACGGCCGCGCCGCTCACGTGGGCGATCGCCCGGGATGCAGGCGCGAGGCCCATCGTCGGCGTATCGGCCGGCGTGCTGGCCGCGATCCCCGCGGCGGGAGCCGTGTTCCAGGGGCAACCGGAGAACTTCGGCATCCTCATGCCGCTCGTGGCCGCCGCGCTGTGGCTCACGGCGCGGGGGCTGAAGGGCCACCCGTGGTCGTTCGCCTTCGCCGGGTTCCTCGTGGGCCTCGCGGCGCTGGCCCGGAACGACGGCGCGCTGCTGGGCGTCGCCGTCGCGCTCGTGTGGGCCGGCGACCGCGTCCGCTGGTGGCGAGCGGTCCGGCGCGGACGCGTGGCTGCAGTCGCGGTCGATGCTGGCGTCGGTTCGACGGTTGCGCCACGGCGGCCGATCCCCTTCTGGGCCGCCGTCGTGTGCTTCGGCCTCTTCCTCGCGATCATGCTGCCGTGGTGGGCACGGCAGCTCGCCGTCTTCGGGTCCATCTCCCCGACCAGCTCGAGCGGAGCCGCGCTCTGGATCCGCACGATCGCGGAATGGAACTCGATCACCGCCGAGCCGTCCCTCTCGAAGTTCCTCGCCCAGGGGGTAGGGCCCATCCTCGCGAGCCGGCTGGGCGGATTGGCCGCCGCGGTGGCGAACTTCGCCGTCGTCATCTGCTCGGTGGTCCTCCTTCCGTTCCTGGCGATCGGCGCGTGGCGGCGGCGGCGCTCGGCGGACTTCGCCCCGTGGTTCGTCTACACGGCGATCGTGTTCGCAGGCGCGGCGCTGCTCTACCCGCTCCACGTTCCCGGGGGAGCGTTCATCCATTCGGCCGTCGGGCTGGCCCCGCAGGCCTACATCCTCTCGATGGAGGGCGTGCTCGCACTCGTTGCGGCGACCGCCCGCCGCCGACCGAAGTGGAACGAAGCGACGGCCGGCCCGGTCTTCGTGTGGGCGGTCGTCGCGATCATGGTTGGCTCGGCCGGGCTCTTCGCCGTCTCGGTCCAGCGGACGTGGGATACGGCGCGACAGCCGCGGATCGCGCTCGCCGCGGAGATGACGAAGCTCGGTGTCCCCGCGAACGACCGCATCCTCGGCATCGACGCGGCCGCCTACGCGTACTGGACGGGTCATCCGGGCGTCGTGACGCCGGATGACCCGATCGGGACGATCGAGCAGGTGGCGCGCGCGTACGACACCCGCTGGCTCGTGCTCGAGCGGGACGACATCGCCCGGGCGCTCGTACCGATCCTCGAGGGCGCGCCACGGCCGTCGTGGATCGGTGCCCCCGTCTACGTCCAGCCTTCTGCAGACGGCGGGCCGCCGCGGCTCGCGCTCTATCCCGTGTGCACGGCTCCCGGCGACGCCCGCTGCGCCACCGCGACTCCGTGAACGACCGATGACCCGCCGCGAGGCGTGGCTCACCGCCGGCGCGATCTTCGCGCTCGCAGTGATCGTGCGTGCAATCACGGCGGCGCAGGTGCCGTTCCCCGTGCCGGAGGACACCGCGTACTACTGGGGCGTGGCGCGCAACGCCGTCGATGGACGGGGCCTCGTCACCGACGCCCTGTGGTCATACCAGCTGCCGCCGCTGTCGTTCCCGCGGCCCGCCTTCGACATCTGGCTCCCGCTCCCGACACTCGTCACGATCCCGTTCATGGCGGTGCTCGGGACCGG
>CAIYQJ010000467.1 GCA_903928275.1 uncultured Chloroflexota bacterium | reverse complement strand
GGTATCCGGCACGGGGCAGCCGTCCGGCACCATTGATCGCCCCGGGCGCTGGTATCCGGCACGGGGCAGCCGTCCGGCACCATTGATCGCCCCGGGCGCTGGTATCCGGCACGGGGCAGCCGTCCGGCACCATTGATCGCCCCGGGCGCTGGTATCCGGCACGGCGGGCGCGCGCGGGGACTCATCAACCGTGCGAGCGCCCCGGCCAGCGTCCCGGACGATGTCTGGGCGCCATGCGACCTTTCGTGCCTGGTCCGGAGGGCGACCGAGGCTGCACAACGTGGCATCCGCGTGGATACCAGCGTCCCGGGCACTACGTGACACGAGAAGCACCGAGCGAGCGGCTCCGCCGGACTCTGACGACGGGATCGCCACGCCCCGGCCGCCGGGGGGCCGGTCGCGCCGGGGGGCCGTTCACACCGGCACGTCCACCCGTGGCGCCCCCGCGTCAGGCTCTGGTACACTTCCCGTTCGCGCCACGCGGCGTCCTCTCCCGCGCGCGCTGAGCCGAACACTCGACCGTGCTCGCCCACCCGCGGGCTCGGACCGACCAGACCCGCCTACGAGGAACGCAGACCGTGGCCCATTCTCCCAGAGGCTGGACCGGCACGCGAACGCCGTCCGCGCAGAAGCGCGTCCGTACCGCCGAGCGCCGCCGGGCCATCAATCAGCCCCGCAGGAGCGCCGCCAAGACGCTCGTCACCAAGGCCCTCGCCGTGGCGACCGGGCACGTCGAAGGTGACCCGGTCGAGCAGCTCAACGAGGCGATCAGTGCCCTCGACCGAGCCGCCAAGTCCGGCGCCATCCATCCGAACGCGGCCGCCCGTCGCAAGTCGCGCCTCACCCGCAAGGTGAACGCGGCCCTCGGCGGCGTCCACGTGCAGACCGGCAAGCTCCAGAAGGCCACCGGCAAGGCCGCCGCGACGAAGGCCGCCAAGGCTCGCGTCGCCGCGTCGAAGGCCGCCAAGGCCAAGGCGCCGCAGACCGCGGCCGGCAAGGCACGCGCCGCGCTGACCAAGGCCGGTCGCACCGAGACCGCGCAGACGGCCACCACCGCGGCCGCGTCGGCGACGGCAGCCAAGGCCGCCGCCCCGAAGAAGGCCGCCGGCAAGACAACGACCAGGGCGGCCGGCAAGACGACCGCCGGCAAGACGACCGCCGCCAAGACGACCGCCGCCAAGACGCCGGCCGCGAAGGCCGCCGCCAAGCCGGCCGCCGTGAAGGCGCCCGCCACCCGCACGGCCAAGGCGCCCGCCAAGCCGAAGAAGCCCGCCGAGCCGGCGTCCTGATCCCGTGCCGCCCCCGGGCGGCACCGTCGCACCACGAGGCCCGGGTCGCGAGACCCGGGCCTCGTCGCGTCAGATCGTGGTGGGTCTGGGTCCAGCGCGGGCCGTGGTGCGAGGTGACCGAATCCACCGCGGTGGCGTAGCGCGACCGCCCGATCGGCCCGCCGCGGCCACCGCGCTGCGTCCTGTCGCGGTGGCCGCCGCGGCCACCGCGTCGCGTCAGATCGCGGTTGCCGCCGCCGCCACCGCGTCGCGACCGGCCACGTCCAGGACGAGGCAGGCCTCCGCGGGGAACGAGAAGGTGACCGCCGAGTCGCGGGCGGGCACCGCGAGGTGCGGGTTGTTGAACGTGTCCACCGACGCGACCCCCGCGTCGCCCGGCAGCTTCACCCGGATCCGCACCACGGCGCCGAGGAAGGTGACCTCCTCGATCGTGCCGCGCAGGCGGAGGTCGTCGGGCCCGCCGTCGCCCATCGCGAGGATCTCGGGCCGGAGCGCCACGCTGACGGAGGAGCCCGTCGGGGCGTCCACGGCGCCGGTGGCGCGGATCTCCTGGCCGCCCACGTCCAGTCGGCCGGCGGTCGCGTCCACGACGCGCGCGTTGAGGACGTTGAGCGTGCCGACGAAGCGGGCGACGAACGGCGTCTTCGGGAAGTTGTAGATGTCGAACGGTGTCCCGATCTGCTCGATCCAGCCCTCGCTCATCACGACGATGCGGTCCGAGAGCGAGAGCGCCTCCTCCTGGTCGTGCGTGACGTACACCGTGGTGATGCCCAGCTTCCGCTGGATGGCGCGGATCTCCGCCCGCAGGCTGATGCGGATCTTGGCGTCGAGGGCCGAGAGCGGCTCGTCGAGGAGGAGCACCTGGGGCTCGAAGGCGAGCGCGCGGGCGAGCGCCACGCGCTGCTGCTGGCCGCCGGACATCTGCCATGGGTACCGGTCGGCCTTGTCGGGGAGGCCGATGAGGTCGAGGAGCTCGGTCGTCCGTGCCGCGATGAAGGCCTTGTCACGCCTGCGGACCTTCAGCCCGAAGCCGATGTTCGCGGCGACGGTCATGTTCGGGAAGAGCGCGTACGACTGGAAGACCATCCCCACGTTCCGGCGGTTCGGCGGCTTGTCCGTGATGTCGGCGCCGTCGAGGACGACCGTGCCGGCGGTCGGCTGTTCGAAGCCGGCGATCATCCGGAGGGTGGTCGTCTTGCCACAGCCCGACGGCCCCAGGAACGAGACGAACTCGCCCTGCTCCATCGAGAGGTTGAAGTCCTGGACCGCGACGGTGCCGCCCGGGAACCGCTTCTTGATGCCCGTCAACGTCAGGTAGCTCATGCGGCGGTCATCTCCGGCGTGGTCACGGCTCAGTGGGCTCCAGTCACTTCGATCTCGGTCTGGCTCCCCCGCCCGATGAGCGCGATGACGCCCATGGCGGCCCACGTGATGGCGAAGCTCATGAGGGCCACGGCCGCGGGCTGGTATGCGAGGTTGCCGGAGATCTGCTGCAGGTACGTCGCGAACATCGGGCGCGCGAGGAAGTTCGCGATGGTGAACTCGCCGACGACGATCGCGAGGGTGAGGAACGCGCCGCTGAGGATCGCGACGCGGAGGTTCGGCAGGATCACCCTGAACAGGATGGTGAACCAGCCGGCGCCGAGGCTCTGCGACGCCTCGGTCAGCGTCCGGATGTCGATCGTGCGGAGCCCCGAGTCCACCGCGCGGTACATGTACGGGAACGAGAGGACCACGTAGGCGCAGACGAGCAGCACGTCGCTCCCGAGGCTCGTGCCCGTGAGAGGCAGCGGCGGCCGGCTGAACGTCGAGATGAGGCCGAACACGAGGACGATCGGCGGGATGACGAACGGGAGCAGCGTCACGAACTCGACGACCGGCCGGAGTCGCGGGAGACGGAGCCGGACCCAGAAGGCGGTCGGGACGAGCAGCAGGAGGCTGATGACGATCGTGAAGATGCCGATGACGAACGAGTAGGCGAGGGTCGACCACACCTGGGGATCGTTGATCATGTCCGTCCACGCCGAGAGCATCGGCTTGGCCCGCAGCGAGAAGATGAGGGTGCCGACCAGCGGCAGGGCGAAGTAGGCCACGCAGAGGATGAGGAAGATCCACGACGCCACCGTCTTGCGCTGGCCACGGCGCCGCGGCCGGCGGTCGGGCACGTCGGCCTGAAGGTCGCGGTCGCCATGGAGCACGTTCGCCGAAGTCGTCATCGCTGCCACCGCTCGGCGCGCCGCGCGAGCCACGAGTAGGCGAGGATCGTCACGCCCATGATCGCGACCATGCCCATCGCGAGCGCGTAGCCGAGGTTCTGGTCGCCGAGGACGTCGCCCGAGAGCTGGCCGCCGATGAGGATCGTCACGAGGTTGATGAACCCGCCGGTGAGCGCGAACGCCGTGGCCTGGGCCCCGAACGCGTTGCCGAATAGCAGGATCGTGGCGCCCAGGAGCGATGGCATGAGGATCGGCAGGGCGATGTGTCGCCAGTACTGCCACGTGCTCGCTCCGGCGTTCTCGGACGCCTCGCGCCACTCCTTCCTCAGGCCGTCGATCGCCGGCGCGATGATGAGCACCATGAGCGGCAGCTGGAAGTAGAGGTAGACGATCTCCAGGCCGAGCTTCGAGTAGATCGTGAAGCCCGAGCCGTAGATGTCCCAGCCGAGGACGTTCGTCAGGAAGACCGTGATGAACCCGGTCCGGCCGATCGTGAAGATGAAGGCGAGGGCGAGCGGGACACCCGCGAAGTTCGATGCGACGCCGGAGAACGTGAAGATCCCGGTCCGGATCCGCACCGGGAGGCCGCCGGCGATGACGGCGTAGGACAGCAGGAACCCGAGGATCCCGCCGAGCACGGCGGTGACGAGGCTGATCTCGATGCTCGTCAGGTAGGCGTTCGACGTGACCGGCCCCGACAGGTTCACGTAGTTCTGGACCGTCCACGCCCCCGTCGAGTCCTTGAAGCTCCCGATGAACAGGTAGGACGTCGGGATGACGAGGAAGAGCGTCGCGAACGCGAAGAACGGGACGACGCCGAGGAACGTCCAGCGGAAGCGTGGACGCCCGACCCGCGCCGGCGGCGCGGATCGGGCGTCGAGTGTGCTGACGCTGTCAGTCACGGGTCGAGGGTGGGATCCCCCCGCGGGATCGAACTACTTGACCGTGGCGCCGACCGTCGTCGGCCAGCCCTTCGTGATGGTGCTGACCGCCGCGGTGATCTGGTCGAGCGTCGGGAGCACGGCACCGGACGTGTCCGGCATCTTCGCCGCGATGGCGGCCGGGATCGCGTTGGCCTTGACCATCGCGTCGTAGCGGATCGGGTTGCAGTAGCCGCTCATCCACCCGAGCTGGCCCTCGTCGGAGTACAGGTACTCCATCCAGAGCTTCGCGGCGTTCGGATGGGGCGCGTAGGCGCTGATCGCCTGGACGTACATGCCGCCGAGGCGCCCGGTCTTCGGGACGACGACGGTGACGTTCGGATTGTTCTTGAGGGAGTCCTTGTCCGCGAGCGCGTTGTACGTCCACGCGAGACGGATCGGGGTCTCGCCTGATGCGACGGTGGCCGTCTTGCCGATGACGGGGACGAAGATCCCGGCGTCATTGAGCTTCTTGAAGAAGTCGAGCCCCGGCTGGGCGTTGTCGAGCGAACCACCGTTGCCGAGCGCGGCCGCCCACACGGCAGATTCCGCCTGGCTCGACTGCGTCGGGTCGCCCGCGAGCGAGACCTGGTTCTTGCCGGCGTTCAGGAGGTCGGCCCAGTCCTGGGGCACGGACTTGACGACGTCAGTGTTGACTTCGAAGGACATGACGCCGTAATAGTCGCCGTACCACATGCCGTTGGGGTCCTTGGCCGTGTCGGGGATGTCGGCCCAGGTCGCGACCTTGTAGGGAGCGTAGAGGCCCTCGGCGACGCCCTTGGGACCATAGGCGAGCCCCACGTCCACGACGTCCGGCGCGGCCGGGCCCTTGTTGTCCTTGTTCGCCGTGATCGCGTCGAGCTCCTGCTGGGAGCTGCCGTCCGGATTGAGGACGTTGACCGGGATGCCGTACTTGGCGGTGAACGCGCTGATGATGCCGCCGTAGTTGCACCACGATGCCGGCGTCGCGATGAGCGTGAGTCCGCCCTCGGCCTTGGCGGCGGCGATGAGCGCCGTCATGTCGGTGCCGGCGGCCGCCGATCCGGCCGGTGCCGCCGATGTGGCGGCAGACGGGGCCGAAGTGGCGCTCGATGAACAGGCGGCCACCGCGAGGGTGGCGATCGCGACGAATGTCGCGATGCGGGACAGGGAGCTCCGAGTACGCATTCTTCTCCTCCAGGGATTCCGGGAAGCGACCCGACGGTCGGGCCGCTCGATGATCACCGCGAGTTGGCTCCCGCGGGACGAGTGGGCCGCCACGAGACGGCGACCGCCGATGCCGTTCCCTCCGACGGGCGGTGAACCGCCGATCGCCGCGATGTGTGTGACGGGGGGACGGGTGTCACCGGGCGGGGCCTCCACGGCCCCGGCTCGGAGCACCCGCCATCGGACGCGTGGCTCTTGCCTCCTCCTCGATCGGCGGACCGCGCCATCACCGGAGAGTCTCCCCCATCCGGCTCCGTCGTGCCCGCCGGGCCGAATCCGCGGCGTACGTCGGTCCACAACGTGCATGTGAAGTGTTAACGACGGATACGCGCCGGGTCAACGGTCGGCGCGACACGCCGGCGGCGGTGCGTCCATGCTTGCGCTCCGGG
>CAIYQJ010000466.1 GCA_903928275.1 uncultured Chloroflexota bacterium | reverse complement strand
CGTCCGGGGCGATGCGTGGTGCTCGGCGGTCGGTCGGCGCCCCATACCAGCGTCCGGGGCGATGCGTGGTGCTCGGCGGTCGGTCGGCGCCCCATACCAGCGTCCGGGGCGATGTCTGGTGGCGGGGCGGGCCGGCGCGTTGCAGCGTCGGTGACCCGAGCCGCGTCGGGGGTCGCCATGCCGCGTCGCATCCCGGCTCCGAAGTGCCCTGACCCACCCCACGCGAAGGCGGAGACGGCGAGGAGCCGCGCGTCACGCCAATGGGCGGCTTGTTGACAGATGCCAACGGACGGCCCGCAACGACCTGATGCTCGTCCACTACGACGCCGACTACGACGTGATCGCTTCCGTGACCGGCCAGCGGACGCGCTGGGCGGCGCCACGAGGATCTCTGTAGCCGGGCGGTCGACCGCCTGAGCGCCAGCCGCTGGCCGTGCGGTTCGCTGGCCCGGTCGCCGGGGCCCTCCTGGCGACCGCCGGGACCCAGCGCGGCAACCTGGATGCACCCTGTTGCCGCAGGGTTCTGCGCGCCTGACGGTAGCCAGCCGACCGCGATGGGGGTATGATGTTCCATCATACTTGGAGGTCCGCAATGGGAAGGTCGAAGATCGCCATCACGCTCGATGAGCACACGCTTGGGGCGATCGACCAGCTCGTGGCCGAGAGGCGGTTCCCGAATCGAAGCCAGGCGATCCAGGAAGCCGTGGACGAGAAGCTGGCGCGACTGTCCCACGGTCGTCTCGCGCGGGAGTGCGCCAAGCTCGATCCAGTGTCCGAGAAGGCGATCGCGGAAGAGGGCATGGGTGTGGAGTTGGACCAGTGGCCCCAGTACTGAGGGGCGACGTCCGTTGGGCGGAGCTGGATCCGACCCGCGGACGCGAGCAGTCGGGGCAGCGACCGGTGCTCATCCTGAGCGCAGATGTCTTCAATGAGCGCTCGGGAACGGTGATCGCGGTGGCACTGACCAGCCAGCCGCAGCGAGCCGGGTTTCCTTTGACGCTGGAGCTGGACGCTACCAGGCTCCCCAAGCCGTCCTGGGTCAAGATCAGCCAGATCCGGACACTCGCCGTCGAGAGGATCGGCGGGAGGCTCGGGGTCGCCTCGCCCGAGGAAGTGGAGAAGGTCATCGACGGTCTGAACGAGATCCTGGGGGCCTGACGAACGGACAGCACAGACCCAGCCGTCGGATGGGACCGTCACCAGCGGCAGGACCCGGGAACACAGGCTCTTGCGCACGCCGGGGGCGTGCGTGCGGACGGGTGCCCCCGACCTCTTCAACAGAGTCGAGCGACACGCTGACGGAGGCGCAAATCCCTGAGAACACAGGGGGGGTGCCACCGTTGATCTCGGGTTCGCGTGCACCCAGGCAGCGCTGCGAGAAGCAGGCTCTCAGCTCGCGGCGCGCACCCGGTCTCGGGCGTCGTCGAGCCCACGTCCGGACCGAGTCGGTGAGACTGTCGCAGTTGGCTGCCGCGGGCGACTGGGACACTCTGTCTTCATGGAACGGCGCGTGCGGCTGGGGTCAACGACCGTCCAGCGTCTGCTGAAGGAACTGCGCGCTTCGCTCGAGGAGATGTACGGCGACAACCTTGTCGCCATCCGGCTCTTCGGCTCGTACGCGCGGCGACGGGCCACGCCGGACTCGGACGCGGACATCCTCCTGGTGCTGCGCGAGCTCGGTGACTACGGGACCGAAGTCCGCCGCGTCAGCGACCTGCTCTCCCGCGTGTCCCGGGAGTACGGCAAGACCATCGCGCCCGTCTTCGTCGATGCCGACCGGTTCTCCGCGGCGCCAGACCCGTTCAACGCGAACGTCGCCCGCGAAGCAGTCTCCGCGTGAGCGTCGAGGATCTTCTCGAGAATCCTGAGAGCCGCTTGACGGCGGCGGAACGCGACCTGGAGGCGGGCGACATCGAGCGGTCCCTCGGCGCGTCGTACTGGTCGATGTTCTACGCCGCCTCTGCGGCGCTCGAGATGGCCAACGTCACGCGTGGGAAGCACTCGCCGTGATCGCGGCGTTCGGTGAGCAGTTCGCGAAGACGCAGCGCGTCGGCGTTCGCTACCACGCCACGCCTCTCGGCACCTTCGCCCTGCGATCCGCGGCCGACTACGAAACGCACGCCGCCCTGACTCGGGAGACGGCCGAGGAGACTTTGAGCAACGCCGGGTCCTTCGTGGCCGTCTGTCGCTCGCTGGTCTCCTGACCCGAAGAACGCCGAGGCCCCGGGTTCCCGGCACCACCGCGGTCGGCCCGGAACGCCTCCAGGATCTTCCTCCGCCCCCACCCCCACCACGGGGTCCGCCCGGGCCATAGGTCCCCTCGCGACCGCTCCCTCGGGTACAGCCGGATCTATACCCTGCGACGCCCCTGCTGGATCGGGCGGTACCGGCCTCTATCGGAAACGTGCCGCCCGACGGATGGTTCTCGGATTCGCTCAAATCGACAATCACCGCATGACATCGAACACCCGCCTGGGCGCCCGCCTGCGCCGCGCCGCCTGAGGACGAGAAGACCCCGAATGACCGGACCCACGAACGACACGGCCAGCCGCGCGGCGGCGGAGCGCGAGCTCCTCGCCCGGCTGGGGCTCACGGCGGACGCGAACACGCAGATGATCGAGGCGGCGCACGACGAGCTCGTGACGTTCCTCGAGGGCGCGCCGAGCGACCTGCGGGCGTGGGCGCAGCGAGAGATCGCGGCGGCGGACGAGGCGTTCGCGCTCCTCCTCGACCCTACCGAGGGGCTGACGGCGGCCGTGGCCGCGTCGATCATGCCGGCGACCGGGGCCGGGCCCGCTTCCGGGGCCGGGGCCGGGGCCGGGGCTGCGACGGCAGCCGCCGCCACGCCGACACCGGGGGCCGCTCCGCGCGCATCCGCCGCGGCGCCTGCCCCCGCCGTCGCGGACGACGAGATCGAGGAGCTGAGCGACGAGCCGGTCCCGGTCCGCAAGGCCCGATCCTCCGACCGTGCGGCGGCCGCCACGGCCGCCGCGACGGCCCCCGTGGACAACAGCGCCCGCAACCGCCTGCTGACCCGCCTCGCGCTCGTGGGGGGCGGCATCCTCGTCGTCGGCGTGCTCGTGGTCGCGGTCTACAACTTCGGTGGCGGCGGCTCCGGTGTCCCCGGCTTCAACGGCACGCCGGCGCCACAGGCCTCGCCGTCGGGCCCGGTGATTGACCAGGCGCAGGTCGCGGCGCTCATGCAGAAGCTCCAGGCGAACCCCAACGACACCACGGCGCTCCTCGACCTCGGCAACGTGTATTACAACGGCGCCGATTACGCCACCGCCGGCACCTTCTTCGACAAGCTCCTCGCTGTCGACCCGAAGAACGTCCAGGCACTCCTCGGGCGCGGCGCCACCGCCTACAACGTGGGCGACCGCACGGTGGCCGAGAAGGACTGGCGCGCGGCGATCGCGGCGGACCCGAAGAACGTGGACGCGCACTACTACCTCGGGTTCATGTACCTCGACAGCGCTTCCCCGGATCTCGCGCAGGTCAAGGCCGAGTGGAACCAGGTCATCGCGCTCGCGCCGGGCACGTCGCTCGCGAACACGGTCCAGCAGCACCTCGACAGCCTCAACGGCTCCCCGGCCCCGGGCGGAAGCGGCGCTCCGGCCGGCAGCTCGGCCCCGGCAGCCTCGCCGGTAGCTCCGGCCGGCAGCTCGGCCCCGGCAGCCTCCGCCGCGGCGCCCGTGCCGTCGCCCGTTGGCGCACCGACCGCGGCCCCGGCAGCCTCCCCGTCGCCGAGCGCGAAGTAGCAGCACGATGACCGGCATCGGGATCGCCATCGCGTTCCTCGCGGGGATCGTCTCGTTCGCGTCCCCGTGCTGCCTGCCGCTCGTGCCCGCCTACGTGGGCTACATGGTGGGCACCGACCCGGACGGCGCGGCCACCCGCCGCCGCACCGCCTTCAACCAGGCGCTCGCGTTCTCCTTCGGCTTCTCGGTCGTGTTCATCGCCCTCTGGGCCTCGGTGGGCCTCGTGGGGTACGTCCTCCGCGACCAGGCCTGGATCCTCCGCCAGGTGGGCGGCGCGATCCTCATCTTCATGGGCCTCAACGTCGCGGGCCTCATCAACTTCTCGGCCTTCTACCGCGAGGCGCACCTCCCGGTGGGCCCCATGAGCGGCTCGATGATCGGCTTCGGTCGGCCGCAGGCCGCGGGCCCCAGCTACGGCCGGTCCACCCTCCTCGGCGTCGTCTTCGCCGCCGGATGGACGCCGTGCATCGGCCCCATCCTCGGCGGGATCATCGGCCTCGCGTCGGTGAGCGCGAGCGTGCTCGAGGGCACGGTGCTCCTGTTCGCGTTCGCCGCCGGGCTCGCGATCCCCTTCATCCTCGTCGCGGTGGGCGCCACCGCCGTGAGCCGCCGGCTGGGCTGGCTCCGCACGCACCACCAGGCGGTCTCGTGGGTGACGGGCGGGATGCTCGTCGTGGTGGGCTTCCTGATGATCACGAACACGTTCGGCCGGCTGTCCGGCCTGCTGCCGACCTTCGGTCTCTGAGGAGTACGCACATGAGCGAGCTGACGGTCCCGAACTCGACTGCGCCGGCCGGTGGCCGCACGGTCGTCTCGGAGCCGACCGCGGAGACCGGCGGCCGCATGACGATCCGCCCGTCGGACATCGGCGACCGCCTGTGGCGGATCTTCACGTCGATGCGGACGGCGCTCATCCTCATGCTCATGCTCGCGGTGCTCGCGCTCGTGGGGACGCTCGTCGTCCAGGCGCCCGCGGGGATGGCGAGCGACCCGCAGGCCTACACCGCCTGGCTGGACACTGTCCGCCCCAAGTACGGCGGCTGGACGACCCCCATGGACATGCTCGGGGCGTTCAACATCTTCTCGTCCTGGTGGTTCAAGGGGATCATCGTCCTCCTGACCACGAGCATCCTCGCGTGCTCCGTGAACCGCTTCAAGGGCCTGTGGAAGACGGCCGTCCACCCGCGGACGCGGATGACCGCGGTCTTCTACGATCGCGCGCCGCACAGCGAGCGCATCGACGCGACGGTGGCCACGGACGCCGCCCTCACGGACGTGACGAAGACGTTCAAGTCGCACCACTTCCGGACGGTCGTGGAGCGGGACGGCGACGAGATCGCGGTCTACGCGGACCGGTTCCGCTGGGCCCCGTTCGGGACGCTCGCGGCGCACATCAGCCTGGTCATGATCCTCGTCGGCGCGCTCATGGGCTCGTTCTGGGGCTTCAAGAACGCCGAGTTCGCGGTCCCGGTGGGCTCCACCGTGGACGTCGGGAACGGCACCGGCCTGTCGGTCAAGGCGACATCCTTCAGCGACAGCTACTACGCGAGCGGCGCCCCGAGTGACTACGCGGCCGACCTCGTCGTCTACAGGGACGGTCAGCAGGTGGGCGCGCAGACGATCCGCGTGAACCAGCCGCTCGAGGCCGGTGGCGTGACGTTCTACCAGTCGTTCTTCGGCGCGGCCACGGACGTGATCGTGAAGGACGCCGGGGGCGCGGTCCTGTTCGACAAGGGCGTGCCGCTCCTCTTCTCGAGCAACAGCGGTACGGACCGGATCGGCCAGATCGTCCTGCCGGACAAGGGCCTCACCGTCCTCGTCGTGGCGGCGGCCTCCGGCGAGGTGGACCCCGCCATCAAGGCAGGCCAGGTCCAGTTCGAGGTCTACAAGACCGGCACGAGCACCCCGCTCGGCATCCAGGTCGTGAACCAGGGCAGCTCCGCGAGCCTCGGCGGCGTGGACGTGACGTTCGCGCGCGAGCGCCAGTTCACCGGCCTGATCGTCAGCCGCGACCCGGGCGCGATCTTCGTGTTCGGCGGCGCGATGCTCCTCGTGGCGGGGTTGTTCCTCGTCTTCTTCTTCCCCAGCCGTCGCATCTGGACCCGGATCGTCCCGGGCCCGTCCGGTGCGGAGGTCCGCGTGGGCGCCACGTCGCGTCACGATGCGACGTTCGGGCCCGACTTCCAGAAGATCGTCAGCGAGATGCAGCGGTCCCTCGTCGGGACGCATTCGGCCTAGGCAGCGGTCGAGAAGGAGGGACCGTCACATGTTCAAGATGTCGGAGTACAGCTTCATCGCGGGGATCCTGTCGATCGCCCTCGCCATCGTCATGTACGCGGTCTCGTTCGCGTCCGTGCGCGTCGCGCGGCGCCGCACGAGCCTCGCCACCGTCGGCGGCGGATCCATGGAAGGCGGCTCGTCGGTCACGGTCGTGACCGGGCCGTCGAACGTCGCGACGTACGGCACGCTCCTCGCGTGGCTGGCGTTCATCTTCCTGCTCGCCTCGATGGCGTTCCGCGCGATCGCGACCGGCCACGGCCCGTTCGCGAACATGTACGAGTTCTCCATCGCCTTCGCCACCGGCGTCGTGGGCGTGTACCTCTACTTCGAGCGCCGCTACCACCAGCGCGTCCTCGGGCTCATCGCCCTCCCGATCGCGCTCCTCATGTGCCTGTACGCCACGACGATCCCGGCCACCGCCGACCCGCTCGTCCCGGCGCTCCAGAACAACCTGCTCCTCACGGTCCACGTCGCCGTCGCGATCGTCGCCTACGGAACGTTCTCGATCAGCTTCGCCGCGGCGGTCCTCTACCTCCTCCAGGCCCACGGCGTGAAGCGGCTCCCGCGGGCCGAGCTCCTCGACGAGATCAGCTACCGCGCCGTCGTCATCGGCTTCCCGTTCATGACCCTCACGATCGTGCTCGGCGCCGTCTGGGCGAACGTGGCCTGGGGCAGCTACTGGAGCTGGGATCCCAAGGAGACGGCCTCGCTCGTCACCTGGCTCATCTACGGCTCCTACCTCCACGCCCGGGTCGTCCGCGGCTGGCGCGGCGATCGCGCCGCGTGGCTGCTCGTCATCGGCTTCGGCGCCACGCTGTTCACCTACTTCGGGAACCTCTTCTTCGGCGGGCTGCACAGCTACTCCGGCCTCAACAACAACGGGTAGGTCGAGGTCGTGAGCGAGCAGGCAGGGACGAGCGAAGAGGGCACGGGAGGTCCGGCGATGGAGGCGGCGACGATCGCGGCTGCGGCGCCGGACGAGCGCCCGGCGCGCTCGACGAGGAGCCGGGTCACTTCGCTCGCCCTCATCGGGATCACGGCGGTCGTCATCATCGCGGTGGCCGTCCTCGCCAACCAGCCGGCTCGCACGGACAACGGCAACGGCCTCACGGCCGTGAACCTGACCGGCGCCGCGGGCG
>CAIYQJ010000465.1 GCA_903928275.1 uncultured Chloroflexota bacterium | reverse complement strand
CGGAGCCCGCCACCGCCATAGCCACCGCCGCCACCGCCACCGCCACCACCACGGCCGGGACGGTCGATCCGCTCGCGACCACGGCGGCTCGGTCGCGCCCGAGGCCCGATCGGCGCTCCGCGCCCCGACGAGGGCTCCTCCGCCGCCTCATGGGAGATCGCTGACATGCGCATCCTCGTCACCGGTGGTGCCGGCTACGTCGGGTCGGTCACCGTCGAGCGCCTCGTGGAGGCCGGGCACGCCGTCGTCGTCGTGGACGACCTGTCCACCGGGCACCGCGCGTCGGTGTCGCCCGAGGCCACGTACGCGGATCTGCGCTATGGCGACGTGCATGCCATGGCGCGGCTGCTCACCGACCACGCGATCGACGCCGTCCTCCACTGCGCCGCGAAGTCCGTCGTGCCGGAGTCCATGGCCGACCCGGCGCTCTACTACCACGAGAACGTCGTCGGCGGCATCGCGCTGCTCGACGCGATGCGGTCGGCGGACGTCCGTCGCGTGGTCCTGTCCTCGACCGCCGCCGTGTACGGCATGCCCGAGAGCTCGCCGATACCGGAGGGTGCACCGCTTCGCCCGATCAACCCGTACGGCGCGACGAAGGTCGCACTCGAGGGCGCGATCGAGTCGTACGGCGCCGCCTACGGCCTGCGCTCGGTGCGGCTGCGCTACTTCAACGTGGCCGGCGCCTCGGAGCGCAACGGCGAGGCGCACGACCCCGAATCGCACCTCATCCCGCTCGTCCTGGCCGCCGCGGAGGGTGGGCGGCCGGTCACCCTCTTCGGTGACGACTACCCCACGCGCGATGGGACGTGCGTCCGCGACTACATCCACGTCCTCGACCTCGCGGACGCCCACCTCGCGGCGTTGGAGGCGACCGACCCAGCCGATCCGCGGACCGGTCCGCCGGACGCATCCGCGCCGAGCGTCCTCAACCTCGGCACGTCGGACGGGTACTCCGTCCGCGAGGTGCTCGACGCCGCCGCCCGGGTGGTCGGCCGCGAGATCCCGCACCGCATGGGGCCCCGACGCGGCGGCGACCCGGCCGTGCTCATCGCTGATGCCGGGCGGGCGGGCGAGGTGCTCGGCTGGCATGCCGGACGCACGGACCTCGACGAGGTGATCGGGTCCGCATGGGAGTGGCGACGGCGCCACCCGGAGGGCTACGCGGCCTGACGCATGAGCGGCGCCCGGCCGGCCGCAACCGTATCGAAACCCGATCGTGACCCCGCCGGTACCGACACGACGCCGCGTCCTTCCTAGCATCGAGTCGGTGGCCTGGCGTCCGGCTGGACGGGGCACCGAATCACGCACGTGAAGGAGCCCGGATGGCCGCATTCGCGATCCCTGCCGACGGCATCTCGGCCACCCGCTTCGACATGGACCTTCGTGCGGCCGAGGGTCGCACCATGCCCGTCACGTGCGGAGCGTGCGGGTGTCGCCTCTCGGAGACCCGCGCCGAAGACGGCAGCGTCGCCTGGTACCACTTCTCGGGCGTCAACGGCCGCGACGCGCGCGGCTGCTCGGTCGCGTGCTCCACGTGGGCGCACGACGTGCACGGAGACGCGCTGAGCCCCGCCTGATCACCCCTCGTCGCCGGCGGGCGTCCCACCGCCGGCCGCGTCCCGACTCGACGACCCCCGCTGTCCGCCGCGGGGGTCGTCGCTTGTCCGCCCGGGGCCGGGCCGTCTCGCGGGCCGGGCCGTCTCGCCTTCCCTGCTCCTCTTCCCTACTCCTCGGGATTCGGCTCGCCGGAGCCGTGCCAGCCGTCCGGGACCCCGCGGACCAGGAAGAGGCCGATGAGCATGGTGCCGAGGAGGCTGAAGATCGCGACCTGGTACGCCGCGGTCCCCATCCGGGGGAAGAGGAACCAGACGAGGAACGTGTACAGCGGGACACCGATGACCTGCGACGCCTTCCCCACGAGGCCGTAGATCCCGAAGAACTGGCCGAGCTTGTCGGGCGGCGATAGGCGGAGCATGAGGACGCGATCCGAGACGTGCATCCCGCCCATGCCGGTCCCGATGAGAGCGCCGGCGATGAGGAAGATCGGCTTCGCGACGAAGATGCCGGCGAGCAGGAGGCCGACGACCCAGATCGCGAGCACGATCATGAGCGTGCGCTTGGGCCCGATCCGGTCGGCGATGACGCCCCACACGAGGCCCGCGCCGATCGCGAAGAGCGTGAGGACGAGGAGGACGAGGAGCGCCTCCTGGTCGGTGAAGCCCACGGCGCGGACCGCGAAGACGCTCATGACGACGACGACCGTGTTCAGGGCGTCCGTGTAGAAGAACCGGCCGAGGAGGAACCGCGAGAGGTGCGGCACCTCGCGGGCCTCGCGGATCGTGGTGAAGATCTGGCTCCACGAGTTCCGGATGTCCGACCGCATGAAGATCGGCCCTCTCGCGGGCGGCTCCTTCACGAACACGAAGATCGGGATCGCGAACACCGCGAACATGGCGGCCGCGACGATGAACCGCTGGTCGACCGAGAAGCCGCCGACGAGGAGGACGATCGCGACGGTGACCGATCCGGAGTAGGCGGTCGCGATGCCCAGGCCGGAGACGCGACCGCGCGTCGTCGGAGTGCTGACCTCCGGCAGGATCGCCTCGTAGTAGATGAGCGCCGCCTGGTAGCTGAAGAGCGCGATGCAGTAGAGGACGATCCCGGCCGCGATCGGCGGATACGGGATGAAGATGCACGGGATGATCGTGAGGACCGTGAAGAACGCGAGGAACGGCAGCCGCCGCCCGCCGCGGTCGCTGATCTTCCCGAGGACCGGGCTGACGAGAGCGTTGAGTGCGACCGCCGCGGCCGACGCGATCCCCAGCCAGAGGTTGCCCTGGCTGTCGCCGAGTCCGTTGGTCAGCAGCAGCCCGATCGCGTTCGAGATGACCGCGAAGCTGAAGATCGTGTTCGCGAAGTCGTAGAACGCCCACGCGAGTGGCGTCCGCGCCCGGCCGTCGATGGACAGTCGCCGCAGCGTCGCGATCGGGTGCACGCAGGCCGCCTCCCGTGGGCCGGACGGTCGCCGCCATCGGATGCCGCCATCGGAGGGGCGTCCGGCCAGAGGCCGATCATAGCCATGCCGGACGTATGATCGGGGCATGGATCGGAGCGAGCGGGAGGCGTGGCGGCCGATGGGGTTCGGGCGCCGGAAGACACAGGACGTCGAGCAGCCGCTCGTCGAGCCCATGTGGGAGGGGCTGCGCGTCCTCGTCCACTGGGACCGCCCGACCGGGGCCCGGATCGTGGAGGCCGGCGGCGTCGACGTGACCAGCCGCTTCAACGAGGTGGTCGCGGCGCTCGGTGACGCCATCGACGCGGACACCGCGGTCCTCGACGGATATCTCACCGTGCAGGCCACGCGAAGTGGCGAGGGCACGTCGATCACCGTCGTCGAGGCACCCACCGCGGCCCAGATGATGGGCCAGATGGTGCTCGGCGCGTCCGGGGAGCGCGCGCTCGGCGGCCCGTCGACCGGTGCGTCCATCGCACACGATCGACCCGATGCCGTGGCGTTCGTGGCGGTGGACCTGCTCGAAGTGGACGGGACCGAGCTTCTCGACGTCCCACTCCTCGAGCGCCGGCGACAGCTCGACAGCGTGATGACCGACGTGGACCTGGCGCGCCGGGGGATCTACGTCCGGCCGCCGGTGGAGTCGTGGTACCCCAGCTGGCGATCGATCGGCTTCCGGCGGGTCGCCGTGAAGGCCCAGAACGGCCGCTATCGGCCGGGGACCGAGGCGGACGACTGGGCGGTCGCGGACATCCCGCGCCGGTAGGGAGCGGCCGGCCCGGCCCCGGGCGGAACTCCGGTCAGGCCTCGGACGACCCGTCCGAGAAGCCGACCTGGGGGCGCGGGCGGCGATCCACGTCGAGCCGGAAGACGTCCGGACGCGCGTAGTGGCCGGCCGCGTCGAGCGTGTAGTGCGCGGCATCGGCGAGGGCGGCGTCCACGTCAGCCCACACGACGCCGTACTCCGCGTGGAGCGGCCCGGCCACGACCCGCCCGCCTGGCGCCACTACGACGGAGTCGCCCGGGTTCACCCACTCGTCCGGGTCCGGGTAGAGGCGGTCGCGCTCCGGCAGGTCGAGCGGCATGTCGGCGGCCCGCAGCGCGCTCCCGGCCCCGAGGACCCAGCACCGCCCCTCGGCCGCGATGTGCCGCATCGTGGCGAGCCACGTGTCACCCTCGTCCCACGTGGGTGCCACGTAGACCTGGACGCCCTGCGCGTACAGCGCGAACCGGGCAAGCGGCATGTAGCTCTCCCAGCAGACGAGGCCGCCGAGGCGACCGAACGGCGTCTCCACGACCCGGAGGCCGGTGGCGTCGCCCGGCGCCCAGACCATCCGCTCGGGGTTCGTGGGGACCAGCTTGCGGTGGCGGTTGAGGATCGCCCCGTCCGCCCCGATCACGACCAACGTGTTGTAGAGCGTGGCACGGCTGAAGGCGCCGTCGCGCTCGGTGACACCGACGACCACGGCGACCGCGGCCGCCGACGCGGCCTCGCGGAGCGGGAGGAGGTCGTCGGCCGCGAGGTCGACCGCCTGCGCCACGAGCCGTCCGTGCAGCTCGCGGGACAGGTCGTAGTCGTCGCCGGGGCTGAGGCGCCAGATGTAGTCCGGGTAGCCGGGGACGAACGATTCCGGGAGGACGACGAGGCCGGCCCCCTGCGACGCCGACTCGGCGACGAGCGCGGCGGCACGCTCCAGCGTCGCCGGCCTGTCGAGGAAGACGGGCGGCTGCTGGACGATCGCGACGCGGACCGGAACGAAGGAGCGCTCGGGCATGGCGTGTCTCCCGGGACTGCGGGTGCGCCATCGTCGCAGACATCGCGGCCCGGCGCACCGTCCGCCCGACCGCGCCGGCTCATGCCGCGCTCACCCGTGCGCGAGGGCACCGCTCGGTGGTAGGGTCCGCCCGTGCCCCTGTCCTCCCTTACTCCGGCCGTTCGCGACGAGATCGCCCGGATCGGTCGAGCCGACATCATGGTGGGGATCCCGAGCTACCGGAACGAGGCGACGATCGGCCACGTCGTCCGCGCCGCCCAGGCCGGCCTCGTCCAGTACTTCGCCGACCTGCGCCCGGTCGTCGTGAACTCCGACGGCGGGTCCTCCGACGACACGCAGCGCGTCGTCGTCGAGACCGAGCCGCCGGACTACGTCGAGCGGATCCTTCTCGTCCGTCCGACCAATCGGCTCACGCGCGTGAGCCTCTCGTATCCCGCCATCGACGGCGTCTCCGGCAAGGGTGCGGCCCTTCGGACCCTGTTCCTCATCGCCCGCGAGCTCGGCGTGCAGGCGCTCGTCGTCGTGGATTCCGACCTCCGTTCGATCGGCCCGGAATGGATCGAGCTCCTCGCGGGGCCCATCCTCAAGGGCGGCTACGACTTCGTCGCCCCCCTGTACGCGCGCCACAAGTGGGACGGGACGATCACGAACACGGTCACGTACCCGCTGACCCGCGCGCTGTACGGGCTCCGGATCCGACAGCCGATCGGTGGCGACTTCGGCGTGTCGGCCGATCTCATCGCGCACTACGCGGAGCGCGACGACTGGGACGCCGAGGTCAGCCGATTCGGGATCGACATCTGGATGACGACGACCGCGATCGCGGGCGGCTACGCGGTCTGCCAGGCACGGCTCGGCGCGAAGGTCCACGACCCCAAGGACCCGGGCGCCGACCTGGGTCCCATGTTCCGACAGGTCGTCGCGACGGCGCTCCGCCTCGCGGTGGAGCACGCGGACCGCTGGCGTGACGTGCGCCGGAGCCACGACGTCCCCGCCTACGGCTTCGAGCGCGTGGCCGATCCGCCGGCCCTCGCGATCGACACGCTGCGGCTGCTCGGCTCGTTCCACGAGGGGTCCCTCGCCCTGCGCGACACGTGGCGGACGATGCTCGCGCCCGCGACCGCGGAGGAGGTCCTCGCGCTCGCGACCGACGCGGGTCGGCTGGTGGACGATGCGGACGCGCGCGGCGGCCATGGCGCGGCGTCCAGCCGGTCCGCAGCAGGTCGGACGGAGGCGCTCGCCGACCTCGTGTCCGCGTTCTCGTTCGACGACGAGCTGTGGGCGCGGATCGTCTACGACCTCGTCCTCGCCGCGGGGCGCGGCACCATGGCGCCCGATGCGCTGGCGGCGGCGCTCGCGCCCATCTACCTCGGTCGGGTCGGGGCGCTCGTGGTGGAGACGCGTCGCATGGAGGCCGAGGAGGCCGAGGACCGCGTGGAGGCGCAGGCGCGCGCCTTCGAGCGGCTCAAGCCCGCGTTCGTCGAGCGCTGGGCCGCGGAGGTCCCCGCGTGACGGAGCGGACGCCGCTGCCGTCGCGGGTCCTGCTCCCGGTCGCGAACCCGGACACGGCCGAGGAGCTCGTCCGGATCGCGGCGTCGCTCCTCGATCCCCGGGTGGGGACGCTGACGGCCCTCGGGATCGTGGAGGTCCCGGAGGAGATGCCGCTCTCCGAGGGTGCCGCGCGAGCGAGGCAGGCACGCCGCCTTCTCCAGGCGACCCTGGACTACGGGCCGCCGGGGACGCGCATCCAGCCGATGGTGCGGATAGGGCGGCAAGCGTGGGAGGGGATCCTCGAGGTCGCCACCGAGGAGGAGTCGGACCTCATCGTCTTCGGCTGGGCCGGCACCGCCGGACGCGGGGTCTCGCGCGCGACGCAGCCGCCCGCCGCGGGAGCCGCAGGCG
>CAIYQJ010000464.1 GCA_903928275.1 uncultured Chloroflexota bacterium | reverse complement strand
GTCTCCAGGCCCAGCGACGGGTCCTGCTGGTAGCCCACCACGATCGTCGCGTTCGTCGACCTGGCGAGCTCGGCGATCCAGTCACCCTGGCCCGATGCGAGCGGGTCGTAGTCGAGGACCTCCTCCGGCCAGACGATCAGCTGCGCCCCCTGGCGGGCGGCATCGGTGGTCATGGAGACGAGGTGCGCCTGCTGGCGGTCTCGGCGTGCCTGGTTCTCCGCGGGCGTCAGCCCCGTGCTGGCGCTGCCCGACAGGAAGCCCGGTGTCTCGTCCTGGTGCCCGGGCTGGATGGCCGCGACCCTCACGGTGGGACCCATGTCGTTGCTCACCTGCCAGTAGATGATCAGGCTCGACGCCACCCAGGCGAGGGTCACCGCGCCGGTGATGGCCGAGCTCCAGGCGACGGTCCTCCTCGGGATCGCGACCGTGGCGAGCTGCGGCCAGCGACGGTCCATGGCCTTGAGCACGACCAGGGCGACCGCCGCATTGATCATCACGATGAGGAAGCTCAGGGCCGGAGAGCTCAGGATGCTGACCGGCTGGATGAGCTGGGGTGCGGGGGCGAGCCGGTACGCGATGAAGTAGTTGCTGGCGGTCAGCAGGTTCGCCTGGAAGAGCACCTCGGCGCCGACCCACAGCAGCGGCAGCTGCACGAGGAACCACTGGTAGTTCGTGCGCTCGGCGAACGGCCGCTCGAAGATCCCGACGACGAACCACAGCGCGGCGATGACCAGTGCGCCCCCGATCGTCACGGCGGTGCCGAGTCCGCCGAAGCTCCACATCGCGAGCCAGTAGCCCGACGCCGCGATCGCCAGCGCGAGAGCCGACAGCCGTCGCGGGAAGATCCGGTACTGCGCGACGTACATGGGCACGAACGCGACGAACGCCAGCGGCCACAGGTTGCCGCGGCCGTTCCACATGACGAACAGCAACACCGCGCTCAGCACGGACAGGGCCAGCCCGCCGGCGATGCGGGCGGCACCCGGCCTCTCGGTCGAGCGACCTGCGGGGCGGCCTGGCCGTTGGTCTTCCTGCGCGTCCAGATCGGTGACGTCCACGGCGATCCGGTCCCCGGATGACGACACGGTGCGCTAGCGGCACCCCGCCGGCATCCTAGGGGTGCCCGGGCGCGGCTGTGAGGGCCGAACGGCCCGAGTGGGCATGCTCACGTGAACGGGCCCCGCCCAGACCAGGGCATCGGGGTCGGAGAGGCCGCCGGTCAGGACCGCCTCGATGGCTGCCTCGATCTGGACGCTGGCGGCTACCTTCGTCTCACGGCGTGGTCTCCTCAGCGACTTGCCAGGTCGGCTTCTGAGCCTACGCCGTCTTCACTCTTCCAGCGGCTTCAGGACGCCACCGCTCCCTCGCCGGCGCGTTCGCGATCAGAGGCATTCCCGTGCGTCGCTGATGCTGGAGGCTGGCGAGGACCTCCAGATGGTGAGCCGGTGGCTCGGCCACGGCAGTTCGTCCACGACTTTCGACATCTACTCGTACATCTCGCCGTCGATGCGGGAGCGCTCCGCTGCCCGGCTGGACGCCATCCTCGCGGGGAAGAGGGGTCAACCGTGGGGTCAAACCCAGGATCGAAGAGACCCCCGATGGGCATCGGGGGTCTCTCTCGTGCGTGGAACGCTGGTGAGCCGGGGGGGACTCGAACCCCCAACCTAGTGATTAAGAGTCACTTGCTCTACCGTTGAGCTACCGGCCCGCGGGGAGGATACACCAGCCACCGGGGGCCGCGGGCGGGACATGGGTCCGAGGCGTCACCGACGCGGTCCTCCACGCCGCTCTGCCTCGATGGCGCGGATCCCGGCCTCGTCCGTCCCGAAGCAGTGCGCGACCTCGTGGCGGACCGTGGAGTCGACCGCCCGTGCGCGCGCACTCGGCTCCGGGTAGATCCGCTCGTGCGGGACGCGGAAGATCGTGATCCGCGACGGCACGACGGCCCAGTCCGCGCCCCACAGGCTGCCCGGCACGCCCTCGAACAGGCCCAGCAGGGTCCCGCCGGGAGGTCGCTTCTCGAGCGGCGGCTCGTCTTCGACGAGGAACCCCACGGCACCGATCCGCGTCGCGTATGGCTCGCCGAGCGCGTCGCGGAGCGCGTCCACGGCGCGGAAGACGACGTCGGCGAAGGCGTCGCGCGCCGCGTCCTCCGGGTCGACCAGCCGGAACGTCCAGGTGGCGTCCTCGCTCACCGGGCGTCGCCACCGTCGGTGGGCTGGTTGTCGATCTGGGCGCGCTGCAGTCGGCCGCTGAAGTCCACGTAGATCGACTTCCACTCCGTGTACGTGTCGAGCGCGGCGTGCCCGGCCTCGCGGTGCCCGTTGCCGGTCTCCTTCACGCCGCCGAACGGGAGGTGCGTCTCCGCCCCGATCGTGCCCGCGTTCACGTAGACGATCCCCGTCTGGAAGTCGCGCATCGCGCGGAAGGCCCGGTTCACGTCCCGCGTGAAGATCGAGCTCGACAGGCCGTACCGCGTCTGGTTGAGCGCCACGATCGCCGCGTCGAAGTCATCGACCGGGATGACGGACAGCACCGGCCCGAAGATCTCCTCCTGGCCGATCCGGTCCATGGGCCGGACGTTCGTGAAGATCGTCGGCTCGAAGAACGACCCGTGCGCCAGCTCGCCGGCCGTGGCGGGTCGGCCGCCGCAGACGAGGTCACCCTCGCCCCGGCCGATCTCTACGTACGACGCGACCTTCGCGACCGCCGCCTCGTTGATGAGCGGGCCGACGTCCGTGGCCGCGTCCAGCCCGGGGCCCACCCGCAGCGCGCGGACGCGCGCCTCGAGCATGGCGAGGAGCCGGTCGTGCACGGACCGCTCCACGATGACGCGGCTCGCGGCCGTGCACCGCTGGCCCGTGGTCCCGAACGCCGACCAGACGATCCCGTCCACCGCGAGGTCGAGGTCGGCGTCCGCGAGGACGACGACGCCGTTCTTGCCGCCGAGCTCGAGCGAGACGCGCGCGAGGCGCCGACCGGCGATCTCCGCGATCCGCTTCCCGGTGGAGGTGTGACCCGTGAAGCTGATGACGTCGACGTCCGGCGAGGTGACGATGGCGTCGCCGACCTCGGCACCCGAGCCCGTGACGAGGTTGACGGTCCCGTCCGGGAACCCGGCCTCCGCCATGAGCTCCACGAGGAGCGTCACGCACAGGGGCGTGTCGCTGGCGGGCTTGATGACCACCGTGTTCCCCGTCACGAGCGCCGGCATCGTCTTCCAGCACGGGATGGCCATCGGGAAGTTCCACGGGGTGACGATGCCGGCGACGCCGATCGGGACCCGCGTGCTCATCGCCCACTTGTCGGGCAGCTCGGACGGGACCGTGTCGCCGGCCATCCGGCGTCCCTCGCCCGCCATGAGGTACGCGATGTCGATCCCTTCCTGGACGTCGCCGCGCGCCTCCTGGAGGACCTTCCCCATCTCGCGCGTCATCGCGCGGGCCAGCTCCTCCTTGTGCTCCGCGAGGAGTGCCCCGAACCGGTAGAGGATCTCGCCCCGCTTGGGCGCGGGCGTGGCGCGCCACCCAGGGAACGCGTCCTCCGCGGACCGCACGGCGCGGGCGACGTCCGCCGCGTCGCCCGCCTGGAACCGGCCCACGAGGTCCCGCCGATCGGCGGGGTTCCTGCTCTCGAACGTGCGGCCCGTGCCCGAAGAGACCCACTCGCCTCCGATGAACATGCGGTGGGCGGGCGCGTCGTCGATCATCGCGTTGGCGCCGGCCGTGCGGATCATCCTCGGCCGCGGGTCACGCACCGGCCGCCGGCAGCCTGGCGAGGAGAGCCTCGATCTCCGCGATCTGGTCGGCATCCTCGCGACCGAGCGTCGCGAGGAGGAGGCGCAGCGCCTCCACGACCGTCTCCAGCTCGCTGCCGCTCAGCTCGACGATGTACTCGCCGGCGCCTCCGGTCTCGTCAGCCATCGGTGGCCCTCCTTCGTACGAGCCGGTCACCCTCCGCCGGCCGGAGCCGCCCACGACGGGACGGGAATATCACGCGGATGCCGGGATCGACTCGACCGCGAGGGCGACGGACCCACCGCCGCCGAGGCACAGGGCCGCGATCCCGTAGCGCCCGCCACGTCGCCGGAGCTCATGGACGAGCGTCGCCACGAGCCGGGCGCCGCTGGCTCCGATCGGGTGGCCGAGAGCGATCGCGCCACCGTTCGGGTTGACGCGGTCGGGGTCGAGGCCGAGCGCACGGATGTCGGCGAGCGCCTGCGCGGCGAAGGCCTCGTTGAGCTCGATGACGTCCGCCTCCTCGAGCGCCAGGCCCGTGCGCTCCGACAGGCGGCGCATCCCCTCCACCGGCGCGAGGAAGAGCCATCGCGGCGCGACCTCGGCCTGCGCATACCCCACGATGCGGGCGATCGGTCGGAGCCCGAGCCGCTCCACGGCGCGCTCGCTCGCGAGGACGGACGCGGCCGCCCCGTCCGAGAGGCCGGGCGCGTTGCCGGCCGTGACAGTCCCGGCATCGCCATCGCCCTCGGCGTCCGCCGGGGGCGCGAAGGCGGGCCGCAACCGCGCGAGCGCCTCGAGGCTCGTGTCGCGCCGGGGCGCCTCGTCCTCCGCGACGACCGTCTCGCGTCCCCGTCCGTCGACGACCGTGACGGGGACGAGCTCCTCGTCGAAGCGGCCCGCGTCCGCGGCGGCGACGGCGAGCTGGTGCGACCGCAGCGCGAAGGCGTCCTGGTCGGCGCGCGAGACCCGCTCGCGGATCGCGACACGCTCGGCGTGCGTCCCCATGTGACAGTCCTCGATGCCGCACCAAAGCCCGTCGAGGATCGCGGTGTCCCGAAGGGTCCCGTCGCCGAGCCGGTAGCCGAACCGCGCCCGGTCGAGCAGGTACGGCGCGAGCGACATGCTCTCCATGCCACCGGCGACCACGATCTCGGCGTCGCCGGCCCGGATCTCCGCCGCGCCGAGCATGAGCGCCTTGAGCCCGGAGCCGCAGACGCGGTTGATGGTCGTCGCCGGTGTCGACTCGGCGAGGCCGGCGGCGAGCGCGGCGCGCCGGGCCGGCGCCTGACCCGCGCCCGCCTGGAGGACCTGGCCCATGAGCACGTCGTCGATCGGCTCGCCGGCGAGAAGCCCCGACCGCGCCACCGCCGCGCGGATCGCGTGGCCGCCGAGCGTGGTCGCGGGCACGTCGACGAACGCGCCGCCGAAGCGACCGATCGGCGTGCGGACCGCCGCGACGAGGAAGACGTCGCCGCCGGGTGCGATGGGGCCGGGCATCGAGGCCAGTCTAGCCGACTCGGTGCGGCCGGCCGCACGCTCCGGACGGCGCGGCGCGATCGCTCGGCCGCGGCTGGCCAGGCGCCGCGACCCCGTGATCAGTGCTCGTAGGCGTGGAAGCCTCGACCCGTCTTCCGCCCGAGGTGGCCCGCGGAGACGAGGCCGGTCAGGATCGCAGGCGGGGCGAACCGGTCACCGAGGCCATCCTCGAGCACGCGCAGGATCCCGAGGCACACGTCGAGCCCGATGAAGTCCGCGAGCTCGAGCGGACCCATCGGGTGGTCGAGGCCGAGGCGCGCCCCAGCGTCGATGTCGGCCGCGGTCCCCGTCCCGTCCTCAAGCGCGCGCATCGACTCGACGAGGAGCGGCATGAGGATCCGGTTGACGATGAACCCCGGCCGGTCCGCGCTCGCGATCGTCCTCTTGCCGAGGTCGGCCGCAAGGGCCTCCACGGCCGCGACGGTCTCGGCCGACGTCGCCGACCCGCGCACGACCTCGACGAGCGGCATGACCGGGACCGGGCTGA
Source organism: uncultured Chloroflexota bacterium (assembly GCA_903928275.1). Lineage (GTDB taxonomy): Bacteria > Chloroflexota > Limnocylindria > Limnocylindrales > CSP1-4 > CAIYQJ01. The sequence continues at coordinate 895 of CAIYQJ010000464.1, read as the reverse complement.
AGAAGTGCATGCCGATGAACCGCGGACGGCGCCGGGGCGCGAGCACCGCGGCGAGGCCGCCGATGCCGATGGAGCTCGTGTTCGTCGCGATCACCGCCCGCTCGGGCGCATGGGCGTCGATGGCGGCGAGCACCGTCCGCTTGAGGTCCGCGTCCTCCGGGACGGCTTCGACGACGAGGTCCGCAGCGCGGGCGGCGCCGACGTCGTCCACCGCGACGACGCGCCCGAGGATCGCATCCCGATCGTCGGGCGTGAGCCTCCCCTTCTCGACGGCCCGCGCGAGGCTCGCGGCGATCCGGTCACGGCCCGCGACGGCGCGGCCGAGCTCCGGCTCCAGGAGATCCACGCGCATTCCGGCGGCGGCCAGGGCGTGCGCGATGCCGTGCCCCATGAGCCCCGCACCGACGACGAGGACCCGCTCGATCGTCACGAACCCCTCCCGTCGCCGGCGTCGCCCGGTTCGTCCGCCTCGTGCCGCACGGCGAGGAGCGTGTCGGCCGCCGTGTAGGGGTCGACCTCGTGGGCCGCGACCGAGCGGAGCAGCGCCCGCGTCTCCGCGGACCGCTCCCCCACCGTCAGGGCGTCACGGACGCGGCTCGCCACGATCGCCCAGACGAGCGCCTCCGCGCGCCGGAGCCGCGCGTCCTGGGTCGCGACGGCCCGCCCGCTCTCGCGGTGCCTCTCGAGCGCCCTGACGAGCGCGTCGACGCCCGCGCCCGTCGCGCCGGTCGTCACGAGGACGTCGGGATGCCGGGGGCCCCTTCGTTCGACCGCACCGTCGCCCCGATCCCCCGCCTGCGCCGCTCCGCCCGGCGCCAGCATCGCCCGCAGCAGGCTCGCCGTCCGCTCGGCGCCGGGTCGGTCGCCCTTGCTCACGACGACGATGTCGGCGACC
>CAIYQJ010000463.1 GCA_903928275.1 uncultured Chloroflexota bacterium | reverse complement strand
CGCGGAGCTCATGCGCGACCTCGCCGTTCGACACGGCGTCGTCACCGTCGTCGCCGACTTCGTCGCGGCGACCCGGATCGACGAGCGCTCGTTCGAGCGGGTCTTCGCCGCCGGCGGCGGGCCCCCCGCGGTCGTCGGCCGCGATCGCGATGGCCGGCTCATCGTCCCCGCCGTGACGCTCCACTTCCTGGTGCCCGGGATCCGGCGCGAGACGCCGGACGGGCGCGACCGTCTCGTCGCCTTCCTCGTCGGCAGCTTCCGCGAGATGGTCTACGCCTGACGATCGGGCGCTCGCGCGGCGTGCCGGGGCGTTCCTCAGGCTCGTCCACCCCTTCCCGTCGGCGCTCGACGCCGCGGCGACGGCCGCCCTCGCCCTCCTCGCCGGCGGATCGCCGTCCGTCGCCGTCGTCCTCGGCGCGTCGATGCTCCTGATCCAGTTCGCGATCGGCGCGTTGAACGACGTCGTGGACGCGCCGCGCGATGCCGCGCTCCGGCCGGGAAAGCCGGTCGCGACGGGCCACGTCACCGCGCGGACGGCGGCGGCGATAGCGTCCGTGGCGGCCGCGGCCGGGCTCGCGCTCGCTGCGACCCGCGGCGGGCCCACCGTGATCGTCGCGGCCGCCGGGCTCGCGACGGGCGTCGCCTATGACCTCCGGCTCAAGGCGACCGCGCTCTCGTGGCTGCCGTTCGCCATCGGGATCCCGCTCATCCCGGTGTTCGCGTGGGTCGGAGCCACCGGGTCCGTCCCGCCGCCGGTCCTCGGCCTGGCGCTGCTGGCATGCCCGGCCGGCGCCGGGCTCGCGATCGCGAACGCCCTCGCGGACATCCCGGCGGACGACGCCGCGGGGACCCGGACCGTCGCGACGCGCCTCGGACCGCGGTCCGCCTGGCTCGTGGCGACCGGGCTGCTCGCGGCGACATACGCGGCCGCAGCTCTCACGCTCGTCGCGGCCGGTGCCGGCCCCGCGAACGCCGATGCCGGGCGGCCCACGGCATTCATCGCGTGGCTGGCGATCGTCTCCTCCGGCGTCCTCCTTGCCGCAGGGGCGTCGCTCGGCCGGGGGCCCGGCGCGGACCGTCGCAGGATGGGGTGGGGGACCGAGGCCGTGGCGCTCGCGGTCCTCGCCTGCGGCTGGGTCGGGGCGCTCGCGGCGGCCGGCCGCCTCTGACGACTCAGGGCGGCGTCACCCGCGGGACGTCATCCGAGGGACCTCACTCGCGGCCCTCGCCGCTCCGGACGGACGCGATCGTGTTCTCGAGCTTCAGCTTGGCGATCGTGAGGTACTTCGCCAGGTTCGAGCGGTCCACGTCCCCGATCTGGCGCGCGAGCAGGGGGTTGCGCACCACGTCCATGAGGCCTTCGAGGGCCTGGGCGAAGTCCGCCTTCGCGGACTGGAGCGCGTCGTCGCGCATGGCACCGCCCTGCGGCCGCGTGCCGGCCCAGTCGTCCACCGACTCCTGCGCGGCCTCGCGACGGACGGCGCCGGCCTCGGTGTCCGCCCGCTCGGACCCTGCCTCCGCCCCGACGTTGGCGGCCGCGGCCGTCCGTGCGGCCGGACCATCGATGCGCTCCTTGAGCTTGACGAGGGACAGCTCCCCTCGGGCGACCTGCTCCGCGAGCCTGCGCCGCCGCCGCGGGTCCTGGACCTTCATGAGCTCGTACGCGTGCGACAGGGTGTCTTTGCGTACGGACACCAGCTCCTTGACCTCGGGCGGAGCGTCGGCGAGCCGGAGTCGATTCTCGAGGTAGCCCTTGTCCTTGCCGACCTTCTGCGCCAGCCGGCGCACGCTGTACCCGTGCTCGCGGATCATCCGGTCGTACATGAGCGCTTCGTCGAGCGGCGAGAGGTCCTCGCGCTGCAGGTTCTCGATGATCGCGATCTCGAGGGCCGTGTCGTCGTCGATCTCCTCGATGAGCGCCGGGACGGTATCGAGGCCGGCCATGCGCGCGGCTCGCCAGCGACGCTCGCCCGCGACGATCTGGTAGCGACCCGACGCGGCCGGTCGGACGAGGATGGGCTGCAGGATCCCGTGCTCCCGCACTGAAGCCGCCAGGTCATCGAGAGCGGCCTGGTCCATCGCGAGACGCGGCTGGTCCGGGTTCGGGTCGACCCGATCGATCGGCACGTTGCGCACGCCGACGCTCTTCTTGTCACCGTCGGGGGAGAGAAGGCTGACGATGGCGGGCGACAGCTCGCCCTCCTCCGAGAGCCTGCGCGCCGCGGTAGCGCGGAAATCCGGCCTAGACAAGGTCGATCACCTCCCGCGCCAGCTGCCGATACGCGATCGCAGCTGACGACTGTGGTGCATACACCGTGATCGGACGGCCCGTGAGCGGTGCCTCACCGAGCTTCACGGTCTGGCGGATGATCGTCTCGAACACGTGGTGGTCGCCGAGCTCGTTCATCTCGTCGAGCATCTCGCGTCCGAGGAGCGTGCGACTGTCGTAGAACGTCGGCAGGAGGCCGAGGATCCGGAGGTCGCGGTTCAGCTTCTGTCGGATCGTGTTGATCACCTTCACGAGGGCGGTCAGGCCCTTCAGCGCGTAGTACTGGGTCTGGACCGGGATGATCACGCTGTTGCCCGCGACGAGCCCGTTGATCGTGAGGAGGCCGAGCGTGGGTGGGCAGTCGATGAGCACGAAGTCATAGCGCTCGAGCACCCACGAGTCGAGTGCCTCGCGCAGCGCCTGCTCGCGGCCGATCGCGCTGAACAGCTCGACCTCCGTTGACGCGAGCTCCAGGGTCGCCGGCGCGAGATCGATCCCGGCCGTCTGCGTCTCGACGACGACCTCCTCCATCGTCGCCTCGTCCTCGGTCAGGACGTCCGACATCGATCGCTTCACGCCGCCAAGGCTGACTCCGAGTCCCACGGTGAGGTTCGCCTGGGGGTCCATGTCGACGCAGAGGACCCGCAGGCCCTGCTCGACCAGCGCGCCGGCAAGATTGATGGCCGTCGTCGTCTTGCCGACTCCGCCCTTCTGGTTCGCGATCGCGATCACATGCGCCACCTTGGCACCACCTCGCTCCCTTGACCATCGCGCGCCATCCACGCGTCTGGTCGCGCCATCGTAGCGCACGCGCGGGCGGATGCTTCCGTCGGAATCGATCTCCCCGAGCAACGGCGGGCCATCTCCACGTCAGGCAGTTGTCCACACTCGAGCGGACTTGTGAACAGAAGTGTGGACATCGTGGCTTCCCCTGGAGCCCTGCGGAGGTGGGCGGCAGGCCGCTCCGGGACGGCACTGGGCCTCGATCCGGGCGCCGGCGGAGCCGGCGCGCTCCGCCGCGGGTCCACGTCGCCGGGCGCTGACACCGGTACGTGCGGGGAGGGAAGGCACCGCGCACACGGCCGTGGCTATGATGGCCGGGATCGGGCGACGGTCCTGGGGATCGCCGCTGTCCGTGCGCAAAGACACCGCGTGCGGTCGCCTGGACGAGGGAAGAGCCGTGACCACGAACGTCGAGCGCGTCGCACGACTCCGGCGGATGCGCGAGGAGGCGCTCCAGGGCGGCGGCCCGGTGCGGGTCGAGCGTCAGCACACGTGGGGCAAGCTCACTGCCCGCGAGCGGATCGACCTCCTGGTGGACCCCGGGAGCTTCGTCGAGATGGGCGCGTTCGTCACGCACCGCTCCACCGAGTTCGGGCTTGCCGACCAGCACTTCCTCGGCGACGGGGTCGTCACGGGCCACGCGACGATCGACGGCCGCGCCGTCTTCCTGTTCAGCCAGGACTTCACGGTCTTCGGAGGGTCGCTCTCGGGGGCCTATGCCGAGAAGATCTGCAAGGTCATGGACCTGGCCATGGAGGTCGGAGCGCCGGTCATCGGCCTCAACGACTCCGGAGGCGCCAGGATCCAGGAGGGGGTCACGTCGCTGGCCGGCTATGCCTGGATCTTCACGCGTAACGTCCTCGCGTCCGGAGTGGTCCCCCAGATCTCCGTGATCATGGGACCGTGCGCCGGCGGCGCCGTCTACTCGCCCGCGATCACGGACTTCACCGTCATGGTCGAGGGGACGAGCTACATGTTCGTCACCGGCCCGAACGTCATCAAGGCGGTCACGCACGAGGAGATCGATGCGGACCGGCTCGGCGGGGCGATCGTGCACACGACGACGAGCGGGGTCGCGCATCTTGCGGCACCCGATGAGGGCGTGGCCATGGACCATGTCCGGCGGCTGCTCTCGCATCTCCCGCAGAACAACCTCGAGGACCCGCCGATCGTCGCGACGAAGGACCCGACCGACCGGCAGGACGCGGCGCTCGAATCCGTGGTTCCGGACGATCCATCGCGGCCGTACGACATGCACGACGTCATCACGCGCGTCATCGACGACGCCGACTTCTTCGAGATCCAGCCTGGCTGGGCCGCGAACATCATCGTGGGGTTCGCGCGGCTCGGGGGCCGAAGCGTGGGGATCGTCGCGCAACAGCCGGCGGTGCTCGCTGGCGCGCTGGACATCGACGCCTCCGTGAAGGGCGCGCGCTTCGTCCGCACATGCGACGCGTTCAACGTCCCGCTCGTGACGTTCATCGACGTGCCGGGATTCATGCCCGGGGTGAACCAGGAGCACGGGGGGATCATCAAGCACGGCGCCAAGCTGCTCTACGCGTACTGCGAGGCCACGGTGCCGAAGCTGGCGGTGATCACGCGCAAGGCGTACGGCGGTGCCTACGACGTCATGAGCTCCAAGCATGTGCGCGGTGACATCAACTTCGCGTGGCCCACGGCCCAGATCGCGGTCATGGGAGCGGAAGGCGCCGTCAACATCATCTTCAAGGACGCGATCTCGAAGGCCGACGATCCGGTCGCCGAGCACAAGCGGCTCGTCGACGAGTACCGGGCCGAGTTCGACCACCCGTACGTCGCCGCGTCGCTCGGCTACATCGACGAGGTGATCCTGCCGTCGGAGACGCGACCACGGCTGATCCGCGCCCTCGAGATGCTCAAGGACAAGCGCCAGGTGAACCCGCGGAAGAAGAACGGGAACATCCCGCTGTGAGCCGGGGGCGCGGGTGGAGCGCACGGGCGCGAGCCATGTCTTTGCACAAAGACGTCGACGAGCGGGGGAGGGGAGCGCGATCGTGAGCGGCCCGTCCGACCAACCGTTCCGGCGCGTGCTGGTCGCCAACCGCGGGGAGATCGCGGTCCGCATCATCCGCGCCTGCCACGAGATGGGCATGGAGGCGGTCGCCGTCTACTCCGATGTCGACCGGACCGCAGCCCACGTCCGGGCGGCCGACAGTGCGGTGCGGCTCGGGCCGCCCCCGCCCGCGGAGAGCTACCTGCGCATCGACGCGATCATCGAAGCGGCCGTCTCGTCCGGCGCCGAGGCCGTGCACCCTGGCTACGGCTTCCTGTCGGAGCGTGAAGCGTTCGCGCGTGCCGTGGAAGAGGCCGGCCTGGCGTGGGTAGGGCCGCCACCGGCCGCGATCGCCGCCCTCGGCGACAAGCTCGCCGCCCGCCGCGCCGCGAAGGCGGCCGGCGTCCCATGCGTGCCCGGCACGCTCGAACCGGCCCCCGTCGACAGGCCCGACGAGCTCGACTCGATCCTCCTGGCGGCCCGCGAGGTCGGGTTCCCTCTCCTGGTGAAGGCGGCGGCGGGCGGCGGCGGCAGGGGCATGCGGCGCGTCGTCTCCCCGGACGAGCTCGCCGGGGCCCTCCTCGCGGGCTCGCGAGAGGCCGCGTCGGCCTTCGGTGACGGCTCCGTCTACGTCGAGCGCGAGATCATCCCGGCCCGCCACGTGGAGGTCCAGCTCCTCGGCGACGCCGAGGGGACGGTCGTCGCGCTCGGGGAGCGGGACTGTTCCACGCAGCGTCGTCACCAGAAGCTCATCGAGGAGGCGCCCGCTCCCGGCCTGACCGAGTCCGACAGGCGCAGGCTCCACGCGATGGCCGAGCGCCTCGGCGCGGCGGCCGGCCTCCGCAACGCGGCCACCTGTGAGTTCCTCTACGACGGCGACGGCCCGTTCTGGTTCCTCGAAGTGAACACCCGGCTCCAGGTGGAGCACCCCGTGACGGAGCTCGTGGCCGGGGTGGACATCGTCCAGGAGCAGTTCCGCATCGCCGCGGGACGCCCGCTGTCCGCCCGGGTCCGCGCGGCCGCCGAGCGGGCAGCGCGTCCGACGAGCCATGCCATCGAGCTCCGCATCTCCGCCGAGGACCCCGCCCGCGTCTTCGCGCCAAGCCCGGGCCTGATCACGCGGTGGAGGATGCCATCCGGTCCGGGGATCAGGGTCGACACCGCTGTCGAGGCCGGAGACCGCGTCCCCGCCGAGTACGACCCGCTCATCGCGAAGCTCATCGTCCACGCCGAGGATCGCGAGGGCGCGCTGGCCCGGCTGCGCCGGGCCCTCGACGAGACGGAGGTCGGCGGGATCCAGACGACCCTTCCGTTCCACCGTGCCATGCTCGAAGAGCCGGGCTTCATCGACGCATCCGGCCTCTCCACGACCTGGGTGGACGGCCATTGGGACGGTCCGGCCGCGAGAGCTCCCTGGGTGCGGGTGGCGCTCCTCGCGGCCGGCCTCGTGGCCCTGGAGGACGGGACGACCGCGGCCGGGCCCGGGGCAGGGGAGGTGCCGGGGAGATCGCGCGCGACGGGGAGCGCATGGCGGGACGCCGGTCGGGTGGCGGCGATCGACCGGTGGCCGACGTGACGCCTCAGAAGATGGTACGTACCAATGGCCCGGCCGACCCCATTCCCGGCGCCGGCGCCGGGGCTTTCGAGGCGGCTCGCGAGCGCTCGGTGGACGTACGCGCCGTCCGCGTGACGGTGGCGCCGACCACCCGGATCGAGGGTGACCCCGCGATCACCGTGGAGCCGCCGCCTGACGCGGCCTCCGTCCTGCCCGGAGATCCGCTGCCGGCAGGTGACGATCCGATCGTCGACGGCACCGCCGTCCATGCGCGGCTCGAGCGATTCGGGCCGCAGCGAGCGCGCCTGTCGCTCGGGGACGCTCTCGGCGTGACACGGGCGCCGATCGTCCTCGGGGAGCTGCGGGTGGATCGGGCCCGGGGCACCACCGTGCGCGAAGTCGTCGTCCACGGGTGGCGCATCGACGTCGAGATCGAGAGCGAGCGGCGGGCCCTGCTCCGGGAGAGGGCGCGTCGCGGCGCCGGTGCCCAGTCGCACGGCGGTCCGCTCGAGGTGCACGCCATCATCCCGGGACGGGTCGTCGCGATCTCCGTCAAGCCCGGCGACACGATCGACGCCGGCGGGCAGCTGCTCGTGGTCGAGGCGATGAAGATGCAGAACGAGCTGCGAGCCCCGCGGGAAGGTACGATCGAGCGGGTCGGCGTGGCGGTCGGCCAGACGATCGAGGTGGGTGACCTCCTCGTCGTGATCACGTAGCGGAGGACGGCGATGGCCTCGGGAGACGGGACCAGCGGCTCGGGACAGCCCGGGTCCGACCGGCCGGAGGATACCTCGGTGCCGGACCCCGGCCGCGAACGATGGCGCGCCACGACGCGGGCGCGGGCCGTCGTCGAGGCGCCCGAGCGGAGCGCCCGCTTCCTCGCGACGTCCGACCTCGAATACCGGGACCTCTACACGCCGGCGGACACCGCGCGGCTCGACGAGGAACGCGACCTCGGGCGGCCGGGCGAGTACCCGTTCACCCGGGGCGTCCAGCCCACGATGTACCGCGGTCGCCTCTGGACCATGCGCCAGTACGCCGGGTTCGCCACCGCCGCCGAGACGAACGAGCGGTTCCGCTACCTTCTCGGGCAGGGCCAGACGGGGCTGTCGGTCGCCTTCGACCTCCCGACCCAGATGGGCTACGACTCCGATGCGCCGGAGTCGCTCGGGGAGGTGGGCCGGGTGGGCGTTCCGGTCGACTCGCTCGCGGACATGGAGACGCTCTTCACCGGGATCCCGCTCGGCGACGTGAGCACGTCGATGACGATCAACGCGACCGCCGCCATCCTGCTCGCGATGTACGTCGCCGCGGCCGAGAAGCAGGGCGTGGAGCGGGGACGCATCTCCGGGACCACCCAGAACGACATCCTGAAGGAGTACATCGCGCGGGGCACGTACATCTACCCGCCGCGCCCCTCGATGCGCCTCGTCACCGACATCTTCGAGTTCGCATCGCGCGACCTGCCGCGCTGGAACACGATCAGCATCAGCGGGTACCACATGCGCGAGGCAGGTGCCACGGCCGCCCAGGAGCTCGCCTTCACGATGGCCGACGCGATCGCGTACGTGGAGGGCGCCATGGCGCGCGGGCTCGACATCGACGCGTTCGCCGGGCGACTCTCGTTCTTCTTCGCCTCCTGGAGCGAGCTGTTCGAGGAGGTCGCGAAGTTCCGCGCCGCCCGTCGGATGTGGGCGCGGATCATGCGGGAGCGCTTCGGCGCGACGAGCGCGCGGTCGATGATGTGCCGCTTCCACGTGCAGACCGCCGGGTCGAGCCTCACGGCGACCTCGATCGACAACAACGTGGTCCGAACGACGCTCCAGGCGCTCGGCGCGGTGCTCGGGGGCGCCCAGAGCCTCCACACGAACTCGCGCGACGAAGCGCTCGCGCTGCCCACCGCCGAAGCCGCCCGGCTCGCGCTGCGCACGCAGCAGATCATCGCGTACGAGGCGGGCGTGACCGAGACGCCGGATCCCCTCGCCGGCAGCTACCTGGTGGAGACGCTCACGAACGAGGTCGAGACCGCCGCCTGGGGCCTCCTCGACGAGATCGACGCGCTCGGCGGGACGCTCTCGGCGATCGAGGCCGGATTCCAGCAGCGACGGATCCAGGACGCGGCGTATCGGGTCCAGCGCGAGGTCGAGCGCGGTGAGCGGGTCGTCGTCGGGGTGAACATGTACCGCGACGAAGAGCGGGTGAGTCCCCCCACGCTCCATATCGACCCGCGGGGGGAGCGCGACCAGGTGGAGCGCGTCCGCCGGGTCCGTGCCGAGCGCGATCCTGCCGCGTGGGAGGCCACGATGACGCGGCTCGACGAAGCCGTCCGGGGAGAGGTGAACCTCGTGCCGCCCATCCTCGAGGCCGTGCGGGCGTATGCGACCGTGGGCGAGATCAGCGACCGCCTCCGGGCGGCCTGGGGCGAATACCGCGAGCACGTCACGATCTGACGTCGGGAGCGCGGCCACGGCCGCACGCGATCCGTCGGCGCGAGGCGGCGCCGGGGTCGCAGGCAGGAGGGGAGATGGACGGGACGATCGCCGGTCTGCCGGGCGCCGTGCGCCATATCGGGCGGGTCCACCACATCGCCGTCGTGGTCCGCGACCTCGAGGCGGCCCTCGCTCTCTACCGCGACGCCCTCGGACTCGAGGTGAGCACGGTCCTGCCGATCCCGCAGGACCGCGTGACGATCGCCTTCCTGCCCGTCGGCGACGTGAAGATCGAGCTGGTCGCGCCGACGGACGACACGACCGGCGTCGCGAAGTTCCTCGCGAGCCGCGGCGAGGGGTTCCACCATGTCTGCTTCGAGGTGGACGACGTGAGCGCGGAGCTCACCCGGCTCGTCATCGACGGCATCGAGGTGATCGACACCGCGCCGCGGCCGGGTGCCGAGGGCCCGGTCGCGTTCCTCCACCCACGGAGCTGCCACGGGGTCCTCGTGGAGCTCATCGAGGCCCCCGGCGGACCGGCGTGGCAGAGGCTGTACCCGGACGGCTTCGTCGCTCCGGACGCGGTCGGGTAGGGCCGGCGCCGGCGGCGGCGCGACGCCCCGCTGCTCGCGGGGCCGGCCCGTCCTACGCTTCCTTGACCGCGGCGTACCAGAGGCGGTCGGAGACCTCGTCGATGCCCTCGCTCATCCGCGAGAAGCGTCGGTAGAGCTCGCGGCGCGCCATCACCTCGCGCAGGTCGTCCACCGCGAGGAGCGCGACCATCGCGCCGCGGTAGACGCGCTCCAGCTGGCGCTGCGACTTCACCGCGCGGTCGGCGGCTTCCGTTGGGTCGCCTGCCTTGCGGCCCTTCGCGGTCGCGAGGATCTCGAACGCCTCGCCGATGTGCCGCACCCCCTCCGCGAGGAGCCCGGCCATCGCTGCCATCGGCTCGTCGGGGGCCATCGCCATGACCTCGGCCTCCTGGACGGCGTCCTTCGCGGCGTTCACGACGTCGTCGAGCCGCTGCGAGAGCACGTAGATGTCCTCCGCGCCGATCGGGGTGATGAACGCCCGCCGAAGCGCGAGCCGGAGCTCGCGCTTCGCATCATCGGCGTCGTGCTCGAGGCTGCGGAGGCGCTCGGCGGCCGCGGCGTCGCCGCCCGCCCAGGCCACCAGCGCCGCCATCGCGTCGGCGCTGATCGCGCCCTGGCGTCGGAGCATGCCGAGGACGTCGGGCGTCTCCGGGAGGAACCACCCGAGCCTGGCCTTCGTGCCCGTCATCGTGCGATGAACCTCCAGACCGGCAGCGACAGCGCTGCGATGATCGCGGCGGCCGGGATCGTCGTGATCCAGGCGGTGAGGATCTGGCGGACGATCTCCCAGCCCACGTGACGATAGCGTCCCCGCCCGAGGCCGATCCCGACGACGCTCGAGGAGACGATCTGGGTCGTGCTCACCGGGGCTCCGACCGCCGTCGCCGCGAGGATGAGGGTCGCCGAGGTCCCCTGGCTCACGAGGCCGTCGATCTCGCGGATGGGGTAGATGCGGCGCCCGATGGTCCGCACGATCCCCCAGCCGCCGAAAGCAGTCCCGAGCGTGAGCATGAGCGCCGACGCGAAGATCGCCCACGATGGCACGGCCGACAGCGTCGGGATGAGCCCCGCCGCCACGAGGACGGCGGCGATGATCCCCACCGACTTCTGGGCGTCGTTGGAGCCGTGGCTGAACGCGAGGAACGCGGACGTGAACCACTGCGCGAGGCGGACCGGGCCGCCCACGCGGATCGTCGCCCGCCGCAGGAGGGCGAGGGCGAGCCGCTCGACGAGGTATGCGGCGACCCCCGCGAGGATCGGTGCGACGGCGAGGACGATGAGGATGCCGAAGACGCCGGTGAGGTGCCCGCCCTCCACCGGCCCCCACTCGATCGCGGCGGTGCCGGCCTCGAGGAGGCCCGCCCCCACGAGCCCGCCCACGAGTGCATGGCTCGACGAGGACGGGATGCCGCGACTCCACGTCACGAGGTTCCACGCCACCGCGCCGGTGAGCCCCGCGCCGATGACCGCGACGGCCTGGTCGGGAGGGACCGTCACGATCCTGCCGATGGTGTTCGCTACCGCCGAGCCGATGACGAACGGGCCGATGAGGTTGAAGACCGCGGCGAGGATGACGGCCGGGATCGGGCGCGCGACGCGCGTGGCGACGAGCGT
>CAIYQJ010000462.1 GCA_903928275.1 uncultured Chloroflexota bacterium | reverse complement strand
GCGCGGACGTCGTGAACAGGACGACCTGGAAGTCGCGGGCGAGGTCACGGACCGCCGCGACGGCGGCGGTGGCCCGCGCGTCGTCGAACGTGACGAACGGGTCGTCGAGCAGGATCGGCGGGCGGCGGCCGCGCAGCACGAAGCGGACGAGCCCGAGCCGGGCGGCGAGATGGACCTGGTCGAACGTGCCCTGGCTCAGCATGGAGGCGGGCACCTCGGCGTCCAGCTCGGGCGCATGGACGCGGATGTCGAGCGTGGCGTCGTCGACCAGGACGCGTCGGTAGCGGCCGGCGGTAAGGCGCGGCAGGTCGGCCCGCATCCGCGTCTCGAGGAAGCGCGTCGCGCGCCTCATGGTCGCGGTCTCGGCGCGGTCGATCGCGTCGAGCGCCAGCACGTACACGCGCTGACGGCGCTGGAGGACCTCGAGCTCCTCGCGCCACCCTGCGAGGCGCTCGGCCTCCGATGCCACCTGTTCCGAATCGACCGTGTTCGCGTCCAGCCGGGCGCGGGCGCCCGCTTCGTCGTCACGCGCGCGCTCGAGCGCCGCCTCGACGTCCCGGACCTCGACCTCGAGGCGCTCGCGGGCTCGCGACTCCTTCGCGATGGGGCCGAGGGCGTCGAGGGCGGCCGTGCGCTGCTCCACCTCGAGGGCGGCGGCATCCCGCGTCACGGGTACCGTCTCGAGAGGCTCCTTCCCCACGAGCCCGTCGAGCTCGCCCCGCAGCCTCCCGAGCGCCGCGAGGTGCTCGCGCTCGGCAATGACCAGGGCGTCGGCGGCCGCGAGATCCGGGACGCCGATGAGCGCGGTCTGGGCGGCGATGTCGGCGTCGCATTGGCGGAGCTCGGCCTCGAGCTCGGAGCGCCCGCGCAGGCGCCGGGTGATCTCGACCTCGCGCATCTCGCGTTCGACGGCGAAGGCACCGGAGGTGCTGCGTCGCCGCTCGGCGGCGATCGCGAGGAGCGCGCCGGCGACGATGAACCCGCCACCGGCGACCCCGACGATCGCAAGCGCCTGCGACAGGCCCACGAGGAGGGCGGCCACGCCGACGACGACGGCGATCGCGGCGGCGCCGGCGAGGGGTCGCCACGGACGCTGTCCGCCGCCTGTCACGTCGTAGTCGACGTCGGTGATCTCGCCGAGGGCCGCGCGGAGCTCCCGGGCCCGCCCATCGAGCATCCTGAGCCGAGCCACGATCTGCGTGAGCGACGCGAGCGGCGTCACGGACGGATGCGATCCCTCCATGCGCCCGATCTCGTCCGCGACGTCTGTGGCACGCCGGTACCGCTGGTACCGCTCCCGGGCGACGTCGCGCTGACCGCGCAGCTGCTCCGCGAGCCGGGCCTTCTCGAGGAGCGCGCGCCGCTCGGCGAGGGTCATCTCGGCCTGGGCGCGCCTGCCTCGCGCGAGGCCGAGGGCGTCGCGGTCGGCCTCGAGCCGGATGAGCCCATCCTCCCCGGCGCGGAGGCGCGCCTCGGCTCCGGCGATCGTGTCCTCTGCGATCTTCAGCCGTCCCGGGTTCCTCGTGCCCTGCGAGGTCAGTGCGCGGATCGCGCCGTCCAGCTTCTTCTTCGCCTGCGAGGCCCCGCGGTCGCCGCCGGAGATCGAGGACTGGAGCCGGTCGCGGAGCGCCGCGTCGTCCCGCGGGATGTCGATCGCGCGGTGGTGGATCGACGCGGTAGCCCCGTAGAACGCCTCCGTTGGCACACCCGTCATCTCGGCGAGGCGTTCGTCGGCGAGCGCGGGGTCGCTCGTCACCTCGCCCTCGACCTCGAGCCGCACCGTGCCCTTCGCACCGCGGAAGACCTTGGTCAGCGACCCGGTGAGGACGCGCACCGAGCCGTCCTCGAGCTCCTCGTCGTCCTCGAAGGCGATCGTCACCGCCGGTCCGTCGTCGGGCGACAGGCCCCACGACCGGATGGCGTCGAGGTCGGAGGCCGCCGACGTCGCCTTCCGGTAGAGCGCGAGCTCGATCGCGCGCTGGACCGTGGACTTCCCGGACTCGTTCGGGCCGCGCACCACGGTGAAGCCGGGGGCGAACGTGAGATCCGCGTCGCGATGGCGACGGATGCCATGGATGCGCAGCGAGAGGATCCTCACAGCGTCACCTCCGTCCCGACGAGGAGGTGGCGAGCGATGAGGAGCGCATCGCGGAGCTCGGCCGCCTCGGCGGCACGTGCGGGGTCGGCCGGTGAGGTCGCCTCGATCGCAGCGATCCGGGCCTCCACCTCGCGCACGAGCGCGCCGAGGATCGTATCCGGGCCGGGGACCTCGTCGGCGGGAGGGAGCGGGGTCACGGAGCGGTCGCGAACTCGCACGGCGAGGAACGACGGCGCGAGAGCACGAGCGACCTCGTCGAGATCGAGATCCAGCTGGTCCGGCCGGATCCCGACGATCCGGACATCCGCGACGAGGTCGGGGTCGCCGAGGGCCCTGACGCGCGCGATCAGCGCCGGCTGGCTCTCGATCGACGTGGCATCGACCTCGTGCCGGAGGAACCGGGTCCGCCCGACCGTCCGCTCCTCCACGTCGACATGGCGCTTCCCGTCCGCGATCGAGAGCGTGACGAGGAGGGCCTTGCCCGAGCGGTCCTGGTCGACCGCGACGGGCTCCGGTGCACCGGCGTAGGCATACCGCACGGGGCCCGCGGTCCCGACCTGCGCCGAGTGCCAGTGCCCGAGCGCGAGGTAGTCCAGGCCCGACGCGGCGACCTCGCCGGAGGAGAACACGACCTCGTCGGCATCCGTGCGACCCGGGATGAGGAGCGAGCCGTGGATCATCCCCACCTTCCACGTCTCGGTGGCGGCGGCAGCCGAGAAGCCGGCGAGCGGGCTCACGGGAGCGCGCTTCGTGGCGAAGACGCGCCCGAAGACGACGGTGTCGAGCTCCGGCACGTGAAGCTCCGGCCGCTCCGGCGTGAGCACCGTGACGAGACCGGATCCCTCCGGCGCCTTCGCGAGCTCCGCGAGGTCGTACGCGCGGTAGATCGAGGCGCGGTCGTAGACGTCGTGGGTCCCCGGCAGCAGCACCGAGCGGATGCGGCGCCCAGCGAGCCGACCGAGCTGCTCGGCGACGCGCTCCACGCTCCGACGCGGCTGGCTGTTCGAGTCGAAGAGGTCGCCGGCGACGAGGAAGAGGTCCGCCTGCGCCTCGATCGCGAGGTCCACCGTGGCGACGAACGCCGCGAACTGCCGCTCACGCTGCGCGGCCGCGCGATCGCCGAGATCGGTGTGTCGAGCGCCGAGATGGACGTCGGCCGTGTGGACGATCCGGACCGCCACGATGCGGGCCCCTCCGTTGTCTCGCCCGCGGGCCGGCCTCGTCGCGCAGGCCGTCGGCCCACCCGACGAGCATGCACGGCGCGTTCGTCGCGCCGCCTTCTCCCGTCGCGGCGTGCGCATTCTGACAGGTCGCACCGCGTGCGGGGACCCGCGTCCGCCGCGGGTTGTCGCGATGCTATCCTCGGCGCGTCTGACTGGGGAGGGCATCGTGACGGCGTACGCGGATCGGACGATCACCTGCGTCGACTGCGGCGTCGAGTTCATCCACTCGGCCGTGGACCAGGAGTTCTACGCACAGAAGGGGTTCGTGTCGGACCCCAAGCGGTGCATGGGATGCCGCGCCACGCGCCGGACCGCGCGTGACGTCGCCGAGGACACGTACCTGCCCGGGAGCCCTCGCGGCTACGAACGTGGCCACCAGCCCGTGGACCGCGAGTACTTCGCGGCGATCTGCACCCGCTGCGGCAACGCAGCCCAGGTCCCGTTCCGCCCGCGGATGGACAAGCCGGTCTACTGCTCCGACTGCTTCCGCGCGGTCAAGGCCGGTTGACCGATCCCGGGGCACGGTCGCGCCCTCGGGCCCGGGGTCACACTCGGAAGGATTCGCCCGCCCGGTAGCGCTTCCGGTCGCGCCCCTGCCAGACCGTGACGCCGGAGCGCCCTTCCACCAGGAACGTCCCGTCCCGCCCCACGGCGGCGGTGTCCTCGTCGATGCCGAGCACGAAGCTGCCGTGCGGTGCTCGGAGCGCGAGGAGCGCAGCGAACGTCTCGGGGAAGCGGTCGTAGTGGGGCAGCACGGCCACCGTCGGGACGACGCAGAGTGAGGTGGCCCAGTGCACGGGAAACCGGATCTTGCGACTGATCTCCACCTGGTGGCCGCCGAGGACCATGGCGCCGGCGGAGCAGCCCGCGAGCACCGCGCCGCGTTCGTGGGCGACGAGGATGGCCTCCCACAGCGCGCTCCCGACGAGGGTCGCGAGCAGGTGGTCGGGCTTGCCACCCGAGAAGTACACGAGATCGGCCTCGCCGGCCGCCTGCGCGCAGGCCGGGTCGTCGGCGTCCGACCGGTCGCGGACGAGGACCTGCTCGACCTCGGCACCGAGTGCCGCGAAGTGCGCCTCGCCCATGGCTCCCCAGCGCTTGAAGACATCCTCTCCGTCGGGCCACGAGGCCGTGGGGATGATGACGACGCGGGGACGCGAGACGCCGGTCGCCGCGAGCAGGCCGCGGTCGATGGCGGCCATCGCGGGAGTGAACTCTCCCGCGCCGACGAGCGCGACCGGTCCGTTCATCGCGCGGAGTCTAGCCGGGAACGGCGCGGGGCGGCGCCGCGCGGGGACGGGCGGCGGAGGCAGGCCGCCGCGGGGCCGCGCGGGGACGGGCCGGGGGG
>CAIYQJ010000461.1 GCA_903928275.1 uncultured Chloroflexota bacterium | reverse complement strand
GCCGAGGTCCGTCGGCACCTGGCCCACGCCGGGTATCGCGCCGACCTCGTCGAGGAGGCGCTGGTCCGTCTCCTGCAGCTCGGCTACCTCGATGACGAGGCGTTCGCCCGTTCGTGGGTCGCGTCGCGCGACCGGGCGCACCCGCGGGGCGAGCGCGCGCTGCGCACGGAGCTCCTCCGCAAGGGCGTCCCGCGCGACGTCGTCGACGCTGCGATCGTCGACCGCGGCCGCGCGGCGGCGGACGGCGCCCGGGTGGACGACCCGGACACCACGGCGGACGCCGACGATCGCGCTGCCGACGGGCTCCTCGCGCGCCGGCGGGCCGGGTTGGAGCGGATCGTGGATCCGCGGCGTCGCCGCCAGCGCGCGTACGCGCTGCTCGCGCGCAGCGGGTTCGACCCGCAGACTGCCGCGTCGGCCGTGGAACGCTTCACGCGCGCCGCGCCCGCGGACTGAGGCCCGGACCCTCCTCCGCCCACGGCGTTCGTTTGACCCTCCCGTCGTGCGGCCCTACGCTACGTGCGACGCTCCGACCGGTGCCCACGACGATGCGGCCGGATCGTCGGCCCACCCCCGTCGCGGGACCCCGCAGCGCGGAACCGAGCCGGACGACCCCCGGGTCGCGCGCGACGAGGCTGCTACGCACACATGACCCCCGGCCCGCGATCGGCCGGACGGGAGGATTACGCAGATGGATGTCGCCGTCCTCACGGCGGTGGCCCTCGTGGCCATCGCCGTCGCAGCCGTGGTCGGCTTCGTGGCGCGCGGATTCTGGGCCAACCAGGCCATCAAGGCCGCCCAGG
Source organism: uncultured Chloroflexota bacterium (assembly GCA_903928275.1). Taxonomy (GTDB): domain Bacteria; phylum Chloroflexota; class Limnocylindria; order Limnocylindrales; family CSP1-4; genus CAIYQJ01. The sequence goes on along the minus strand of CAIYQJ010000461.1, from coordinate 9,148 downwards.
AGAAGGCGGCCCGGATCGTGGCGGAGGCCCGGACCCAGCAGAAGGACCTGATCCTCGAGGCGAAGGACGAGAAGCTCCGGCTCCAGCACGAGGCGGACGAGGAGGCCAGGGCCAAGCGCAGCGAGCTCTCCGGCCTCGAGCGACGCCTCCTCACGCGAGACGAGCAGCTCGACCAGCGGACGGACATGCTCGAGCAGCGCGACCGCAAGCTCCTCGACCGCGAACGGGAGATGGATCGGTCGCGCGAGGAGGTCGCCAAGGCCCGGCAGGAGCAGGTCGTGGCGCTCGAGCGCGTGAGCGGCCTGTCGCAGGAGGACGCCAAGGCGATCCTCCTCGACGAGGTCCGGGAGGACGCGGAACAGGACGCCGTCCGCCTGACACGCGCCATCGAGCGCGAGGCGCGCGAGGGGGCCGCCGAGAAGGCGCGCGAGGTCATCGTCACGGCCATGCAGCGCGTCGCGGCCGACCACACGGCGGAGCACACGGTGACCACGGTCCACCTGCCATCGGACGAGATGAAGGGCCGGATCATCGGGCGCGAGGGCCGCAACATCCGCGCCCTCGAGCAGGCCACGGGTGTCGACCTGATCATCGACGACACGCCCGAGACGGTCGTGCTCTCGGGCTTCGACCCGGTGCGGCGCGAGATCGCCCGCGTGGCGCTGACGAAGCTCATCGCGGACGGCCGGATCCATCCCGGGCGCATCGAGGAGGTCGTGGCGAAGGCGCGTGCCGAGGTCGACCTCGTGATGAAGCAGGCCGGCGAGCAGGTGGCGTACGACGCCGGCGTCCCGGGACTGCCGCCCGAGATCGTCAAGCTCCTCGGGCGACTCAAGTTCCGGACGAGCTACGGCCAGAACGTGCTCCTCCACTCGCTCGAGACGAGCCGCATCGCGACGATCATCGCGAGTGAGCTCGGCGCCGACCCGACCGTCGCCAAGATGGGCGGCCTCCTCCACGACATCGGGAAGGCCGTAGACCACGAGGTGGAAGGCCCGCACGCGTCCATCGGCGCGCAGATCGCCCAGCGCCACGGCCTCCCGATCAAGGTCGTGAACAGCATCGCGGCCCATCACCAGGAGGTCGAGTACGCCTGCGTCGAGGCGCCGATCGTCCAGGTGGCCGACGCGATCAGCGCGTCCCGGCCCGGAGCTCGCGGCGAGTCCACGGAGACGTACGTCAAGCGCCTCGAGGACCTCCAGGCGATCGCCGGGAGCTTTGCCGGCGTCGATCGGTCGTTCGCGGTGCAGGCGGGCCGGGAGGTCCGGATCCTCGTCCGCCCCGACGAGATCGACGACCTGTCCGCCGGCCACCTCGCCCGCGACATCGTGAAGAAGATCGAGGAGACGCTGACCTACCCGGGCCAGATCAAGGTCACCGTGATCCGCGAGACGCGCTCCGTGGAGTACGCCAAGTAGCGGACGATCCGCTCAACCGAGCGCGGCGCCGATCTCGCGGGCCCATCGCCGGATCGCCTCCCAGTCGCGGAAGTCGCCGGTGCGGTGCGTCGACAGGATGCCCGCGGCGACCTCCGGCGCATCGTCGCGGAGCAGGCCGCCGAACGTCCGGTGGCCCCGGATCGCGAGCCCGTCGATCGACCCGGTCACGTGGGTCGTCATCGGGATGTCGTCCAAGTCCGCCGATCGATCGAGCGGCCCGCTGCTGAAGAGCCAGACCGGCAGCCCGGCGAGCGCCGCCCGGTGCGCCCGCACGAAGCGGTTGGCGTCGCGGAGCCACGTCGCCGAGTAGAGGCCGCTGCCGAGGACGACCGCGCCGTAGCCGGCGAGGTCGCGCACGTCTGCCGCGGGCATCACGTCCGCCCGGATCCCGGCTTCGACCAGCGTCGCGGCCACCACCGCGGCGATCTCGCCCGTGGAGCCGTGCTTCGACGCGTACGCCACGAGCACGCGGAACGCGTCGCGCTCCGGCGGCCGTGCGTCGGGCGCGGGCCCTGGATAGAGCGGGAGCGACATCGTCCGACGACTATAGCGACGCGGCGCCGGAAGGTGGCCGGAGGCGACGTGCCCTACCATTCGCGGGTGAGATCCATCCGAACGACCCGGGACCGCCCGTGAGCCCCGCAGCCGCCTGCCGCATCCTCATGATCGGCGACATCATCGGGAAGCCCGGTCGGGTCGCCGTTGAACGGCGCCTGCCGGACCTCCGTGCCGAGCGCGAGATCGATCTGGTGGTCGCCAACGGCGAGAACGTCGCCGGGGGGATGGGCCTCACGGAGTCCACCGCCGAGGCGCTTCTCGCGGCCGGCGTGGACGTCATCACGTCGGGCAACCACATCTGGGACAAGCGCGAGATCTACCCGACGCTCGAGCGCTCCGAGCGCATCCTCCGACCGCTCAACTACGGCACGCACGAGGTCCCCGGACGCGGCTGGACGGTCATCGAGGCGCTCGACGGGACGCAGGTCGCCGTCGTCAACCTGCAGGGTCGGTCGACGATGATCCCGATCGAGAACCCGTTCACCGAGATCGACCGGCTCTTCGACGAGGCCTCCGAGCCGCTGCCCACCGTGCGCGTCATCGACTTCCACTGCGAGCTCACGAGCGAGAAGAACGCGATGGGGATCCACCTCGACGGGCGCGCGAGCATCGTCGTGGGCACGCACACGCACGTCCCCACGGCCGACGAGCGGATCCTCCCGGGCGGCACCGCCTACCAGTCCGACGTCGGGATGACGGGCCCGCTCCACAGCATCATCGGGTTCGACCCGCGAACGGTGCTGCCGCGGTTCATCAACGGCCTCCCCACGCGGTTCGAGGTGGGCGGGTGGCCGGTCGTGCTCAACGCGCTGCTCGTCGACGTGGACCCGGCGACCGGTCGTGCCCTGGCAATCGAGCGCCTGCGCGAGGTCATCGAGGATTGAGGCGGCCGCCGCGATGATCGACCTGCGTCCCTCGCGCCGGCTCCCGGTCGTCGAGATCCTGCCGCCCGTGAGCGCAGGGCGCGACGCCGCGCTTCCGTCCGACGACCGCCTCACCGAGTTCCGCCCGGAGGACGTCGCGCTCCCGTCGTTCTTCGTATGGACCCTCGGCTGCCAGATGAACAGGAGCGATTCGGAGGAGATGGCCGGCCGGCTCCTCGCGGCGGGCTGCCCGGAGGCGGCGACCCTGGAAGGCGCGGACCTCATCGTCATCAACACGTGCGCCATCCGCGAGGCCGCCGAGGCGAAGGTCGTGGGCAGGCAGGGGTACCTCGCGACCCTGCGGGACCGGAATCCTGCGCTGCGGGTCGTGCTCACGGGCTGCGCGGTCCGCGAGCTGGATCGTGGGCGGCTCCCGCGCCGCTACCCGGCGGTCGACGTCTTCCTCCGCCCGGACGAGGAGCCGGAGATCGTGGAGCGGCTGGGGCTCGCGTCGGCCCAGGCGTCCGTCGGGATCGCGTCGGGCGTGGACACCGCGCGAACCACGATCGTGAACCGCACCGTCGTCAGCGCCGCGGACCTCCTCCCGGGCACGCGTGCCGCGGCGGTCGCGGCGGGCGCCGTCCACCGCGGCTCGTCGATCAGCGCATGGCTCCCGATCGTGTACGGCTGCGACAAGACGTGCACCTACTGCATCGTCCCGCTCACGCGCGGTCCGGAGCGGAGCCGTCCGTTCGACGACATCATCGCCGAGGCACGCGCCCTCGCGGCCGCCGGCTACCGGGAGGTCACGCTCCTCGGCCAGAACGTCAACAGCTACGGCCACGACCTGCCGCCGGAGGCCCGGTTCGCGCACGTCGACACGGAGCGCTCCGTGGGCCGCCGGCTCGATCGGGCCGCGCGCCCGGACCTGGCCGAGCTCCTCGCCGCGGTCGACGGGATCGGCGATGGCGCCGGCCGGCCCGCGATCCCGCGCCTCCGGTTCCTCACGTCGCACCCGTGGGACCTCTCGGACCGTCTCATCGACGCGATCGCCGGGCGGCCGTCGGTCTGCGAGCACCTGCACCTGCCCATCCAGTCGGGCGACGACGCGATGCTCCGCCGGATGGGCCGCCAGTACACGGTCGAGCACTACCGCGGCCGGGTCGAGCGCCTCCGCGCGGCGGTCCCCGGGATCGCGGTGAGCACGGACGTGATCGTCGGCTTCTGCGGGGAGACCGACGCGCAGTTCCGCGCCACGCTGCGCCTCCTCGAGGAGATGCGGTTCGACCAGGTGTTCGCGGCAGCATTCTCGCCGCGGCCCGGGACTCCCGCAGCGCTGCTGCCCGACGACGTCCACGCCGCGGAGAAGCGACGCCGGCTCAACGAGCTCCTCGCCCTCCAGGAGGGGATCGGGCTCGACCGCAACCGCGCGTGGCTCGGGCGCGAGGTCGAGGTCCTCGTGGACCAGGCGTCGTCGCCGGCGAGCCACGACCACGAGGGCGAGCCCGGAGCGGCCGACGCCGTCGCGGCGGAGCCGGACGAGACCGCAGCCGGCCCCGAGAAGGGCCATGGCGATGGTGAGCGGCCCCCGGAGGCGCCCGGACCCGGCGAGGCCCGCCTCGCGGGGCGGAGCCGCGAAGGCAGGCTCGTCCATCTCGTGGGCGATCCGGGGCTCGTCGGGGCGCTCGTGCGAGCGCGCATCGTGCACGCGGGACCGTACTCGCTGCGCGGACGGCTCGCCTGATCCCGTCGCCGGTGGGCGGCCACGGCGCCGCCGCACACGGCCGCACGACCGGCGCCGGCGAGACGCCCGGCGCCCCGCGGCGCCCGCATCTCGTCGTCATCGCGGGACCGACCGCCACCGGGAAGACGGACCTCGCCATCCGCCTCGCGCTCGCGCTGGCGGGGGAGGGGAGTCCGGCCGAGGTGATCTCCGCGGACTCGCGCCAGGTGTACCGGGGCATGAATGTCGGGACGGCCAAGCCGACGGTCGCGGAGCGACGAGGCGTCGTCCACCATGCCATCGACGTGGCCGACCCTGACGCTGCCTTCAGCGTCCACGACTTCGTCGCGATCGCCGGCGCCGCGCTGGGCTCGCTCGCGGACCGTCGCGGAACCGCGATCCTCGCGGGCGGGACCGGCCTGTGGATCCGCGCGGTGGCCGCCGGCCTCGCGCTCGATGACCTGCCGCACGACGCGGAGGTCCGTGCCGCCATCGACGACGAGCTCGCCCGTGACGGCCCGGAGGCGCTCGCCGAACGGCTGCGGGCGGCCGCCCCGGAGCTGGCCGCGCGGACGGACCTTCGGAACCCGCGGCGGGTCGCCCGCGCGCTCGAGATCGCGACGATCCGCGGCGACGGGCCGCTCCCGCCGCCGACCGGCTACGGCGGGCCGGTCACGTGGCTCGCGGTCGACGTCTCGGATCGCGCGACGCACAGGGCCTGGATCGAGCAGCGGTCGGCGACGCAGCTCGACGGCGGACTGCCGGAGGAGGCCGCCCGGCTCCGCGCCCGGTACGGCGACGCACTGCGATCGCTCTCGGGGATCGGCTATCGCGAGGCGTTCGACCTCCTCGACGGACGGCTCGACCGCGCCGGCTTCCTCGCCCGGAACGTCACCCGCAACGCGGCGTTCGCCCGCCGCCAGCGAACATGGTTCCGGGCCGAGACCCCCACCATCCGTCTCGACCCGTCCCTCGGTGACCCGCTCCCGGCCGCGCTCGCCGCCGTCCGACGGTCCTCGTGACCGGTCGCGGCCGGCGCAACGGCGCGCCGCCCGTCCGACCCGCCCGGCGCGCACCGCGCCGGGCGGCCCTATCCTGTCGAACGTGAGCCCCAGCGTCCCGGTCGACATCGCCCCGCCCGTCGAGAAGGCGTTCCTCGTGGCCGTCGACACCGGCGCGGATCCCGGCTGGTCGGCGAGCGATTCGCTGGCGGAGCTCGCGAACCTTGCCGAGACCGCGGGCGCCGAGGTCGTCGGTGCCGAATGGCAGAACCGGCGGCACGTGGACCCCACGTGGTACGTGGGGAAGGGCAAGGCACAGGACCTCGTGGCGGCGAAGGCCGAGACCGGCTTCGGGCTCCTCGTCGCGGACGACGAGCTGAGCCCCACGCAGCAGCGGTCGCTCGAGCAGCTGCTCGGTGTGAAGGTCATCGACCGCTCGCGGCTGATCCTCGACATCTTCGCGCAGCACGCGCGGACGCGGGAGGGCCGCCTGCAGGTGGAGCTGGCCCAGCTCGAATACCAGCTGCCCCGCCTGACGCGGATGTGGACCCACCTCTCGCGCACCGGTGGCGGGATCGGGACCCGCGGCCCGGGCGAGACACAGCTCGAGACGGACCGCCGCGTCATCCGCGGGCGGATCAAGCGCATGAAGGAGCGCGTGGAGGACGTCCGCCAGGCCCGGGCGACCGCTGCCCGGGGCCGAGACCGCGGTCTCGTCCCCACCGTTGCGATCGTCGGGTACACGAACGCCGGCAAGTCCACCCTGCTCAACGCCCTCGTCGGCGAGGAGGCGGCGTTCGTCGAGGACAAGCTCTTCGCCACGCTCGATCCCACGAGCCGCCAGGTGCGCCTCGGCGAGGGGCAGGTCGTGATCGCGACCGACACGGTCGGCTTCATCCACAAGCTCCCGCACCAGCTCGTCGACGCCTTCCGCGCGACGCTCGAGGAGGCGAACCGCGCGGACGTCCTCGTCGAGGTCGTTGACGTCTCGGACCCGCACGCCGCGGAGCATCGGGCCACCGTCCAGCAGGTCCTCGACCAGCTCGGCGCCGGTGACAAGCCGCGCGTGGTCGCGCTCAACAAGGCCGACCTGCTCGACCCGGACTCGTCGGACGCTGACGGCCCGGCCCGCGTGGCACCCGGCGCCGTCGTCGTGAGCGCGCTCGCCGGCACGGGGCTCGACGCCCTGCGGGCCGAGCTCGCCGCGCTGCTCGCGTCGTTGTGGGTGGACGTGGACGTCCTCGTCCCGTACGCGGAGGGCGCCCTGCTCGCGCGCATCCGGGAGCGCGGGTCGCTCGAGATCGAGTACGGGGAAGCCGGGGCGCATGTCGTCGGCCGCGTTCCGCCCGCCGCCGCCGCCGCCCTGCGCCGGGCTGCGGGGATCGTCGACGAGGCGGACGTCGAGGACTGGGAGCTCGGGGCGCTCGCGGGGCTCCACGACCAGGGCGAGGACGCCGAGCCCGATGAGACCGACCCCGAGGCCGACGCCGAGGCGTTCGGACCGGACGACGAGGCCACCGAAGGCGGCCAGCCGGCCACACCGCCCGCACCCCGGGGCAGGGGAGCGGACCGGCGCTGACGCCCTGCCGGGCCGACGACGGGGGATGCCCGTGTCGACGCGTTGTGGAGAAGAGGGCCGGATGCCGGCCGCGATCGCGGAACTCGTGGACAACCCCATCGACGCGGGTCGTTGGTCGCCGTATGGTTCTTCTTGCCCGGAGGGGCGGATCACCGATAGCGAACCTGCAGGTCCCCGGACCAGCGGGAGCGATCATCGGAGTCGGTTCCTCTGGGCGTTTCGATTCCGGTGGCGACGGCACGGCACTCGGGCGACGGTCGCCGAGCCTGCGATGATGCGTGCATGGCACGTCGGGCGCCTCTCCCACCCCAGCCCGATGCCGTGACCGGCGGCGTCGCCGGCGCCGGCCCGGGATCGCGCCTGCGACGGCTCGTCGTGGTCCTCGGCCCGTCGATCCTCGTGCTCGGGGCGGCAGCCGCCGCGCCGGCCCGCCTCCCGGTGCTCGCCGTGCTCGTCGCGGGCCTGCTTGTCGCGCGACGGAGCGACGCCGCCGTGGTACGCAACGCATGGGCCGCCCCGATCCCCGTCGCGGTCGTGCTCGCACTGACGGCGATCCCGGAGCCGGCGATCGCCAGGTCGCTCGAGGCATGCGCCGACCCGGCGTCGCCGCGGGCGATCCGCCGCATCCTCGCGGCCATCGCGGTGCTCGCCACGGCGGCGGTCGTGGTGCGGGTCGCCCGCGTTCCTGCCGCCGGCCTCCGGCTGCGGCGGCCGTCGCGCGCCGTCGGCATCCTGTCCATCGTGTCGCTCGGCGTGGCGATGCCCCTCGCGATCGCGCTGGGCCCGATCCTCGCGGAGCCGTTCTTCGGGCCGGTGGCGTTCCGCCTCGCGTCGCCGCTCGCGCTCCTCCCGGCGCTCGCGTTCGCGATCGCCAACGCCGTGGAGGAGGAGGTGGCCTACCGCGGCGCGTGGCTCGGGTGGGGCGAAGCGGCCCTCGGTCCGGCGACGGCCATCGTCGTGCAGGCGCTGGGCTTCGGGCTCGCGCACGGCGGCACCGACTTCACCGGCCCGCAGCTGCCGGTCATCGCGGCGATGGCGGCCGGCGGCGTGGCCGCCGCGGTCATCGCACGCCGGACCTCGAGCCTCGCGCTGCCCATCGCGATCCACGCCGCGGCGGATGTGCCCATGTTCCTCTACGCGGTCTGCCCGCCCGGCTGAGGCAGCCGTGCCGTAGAGTCGCGGGGATGTCGCAGCAGATCGCACGCGTGCCCACCGACGCGGGCGAGGTCGTCCGCCAGGTCCGCGGCTTCACCGGCGTCCCCTGGCGTCGCCTGCTCGCGTACCTGCGGCCACACCTCCTCCTCTTCAGCATCGCGCTCGTCGGGCTCGTCCTGTCCGCGGGACTCGGCCTGCTCTTCCCGCTGCTCATCGCGCGGATCACGTCGGAGGTCGTGGCGGGCGGGGATGTCGCCGGCCTCGACAGGCTCATCGTGGGCCTCGTCCTGCTCTTCTCGGTGCAGGCCGTCGGCAGCTTCCTCCAGACCTACCTCCTCGGGGTGGTGGGGGAGCGGATCGTCGCCACACTGAGGGGTCAGCTCTTCGCGCGCCTCGTGACCCTCTCGCTCGACTACTACGCGCGGACCCGTGTCGGTGAGCTCATCTCGCGGCTCTCGAGCGACGTGACGCAGGTGCGGACGATGCTCACGCAGACGATCACGAGCCTCCTGTCGGCCATGATCGGCCTCGTGGGGGCCGTGATCATCCTCTTCATGCTGAGCCCCACGCTGCTCATCCTCATCCTCTTCCTCGCCCCCGCGCTCATCGTCGTGGCGGTCCTGTTCGGGCGACCGCTCCAGCGCGTGAGCACGAGCGTGCAGGACGAGATCGCCCTGAGCACGACCACGGCCGAGGAGGCCCTGGCCGGGATCCGCGTCGTCAAGAGCTTCGTGCGTGAGACGTGGGAGGTGGAGCGGTACACGGCCGACCTGGCGCGGGTCGTCGCGACCGCCTCGCGCCTCGCCCTGTGGCGCGGCCTGTTCGGCGCG
>CAIYQJ010000460.1 GCA_903928275.1 uncultured Chloroflexota bacterium | reverse complement strand
CCGTTCGGGCTGGTGTCGTCAGTCGCGATGGTGGCGAGTAGTCTCATCTCGACCCGGCGAGGGGCCGGCCGACACGCGGAGGGGCCTCCATGCGCTACGTCCTCGCGATCCTCCTGCCGCCCGTGGCGTTCTTCACGATGGGGAAGCCCTTCCAGGGGATCCTCAACCTGGTCCTCATGGTCACGCTCATCGGCTGGCCGATCGCCGCGATCTGGGCACTCGTCGTCGTGAGCCAGTGGAAGAACGAGCAGGGCCAGAAGAAGGTCGTCGCCGAGCTGAAGCGCAACACGGAGATGCTCGAGGCGCAGAACGCGGCGCTCGCCGCGCAAACGGCCGCCACGCTCGGAGACCGGCAGTCGGGCGGCGGGCCCGCCGCGCCTGGGGCGGGTTCCTGAGGCCGCCGGAGCATCCTCGCCGCGACGCCGCCCGCGAGCGTCAGGCCTCCACCCGGAAGAGCTCAGCGTGCACGACGTGGTCGGCGACGACGAGCGCGCCGCCGCGGAGGCGGGTCCCGGCCAGGCGGACGTCGTACCCCTCGCCGACGGACGGCCCGACGACCGCGGCCCCCATCGCGGTGGCGGCCCTCCCGAGCATCCGCCCGAGCGCTCCCTCGTCGGGGTAGCGGTGACCCGGCGCGGGGACGACGCCCGCCGCGACGGCCCGGCGGTGGTCGGCGTACGCGGACGCAGCCCCCTCGACGAGGCGCGGCCACTGCTCCGCGAGGGTGGGCGCCGCGTCGAACAGCTCGAGCGCGACGAGCCTCCCGCCGATGCCCACGGCGATCCCGGTCGCCCCGGCGGGGCAGGGGAACGCGCGGACGATCGCGTCGATGTCCGTCGCCTCGCGGGCATACAGGTCGTGGAGCGCGGACGACGGCGAGCGGGTCCCGAAGCGGGACTCCTTCGCGGAGATCTCGTGCCAGACGCTGCCCTGGTCCGCGGCGTAGCTGCGGCGGCGCGGGGAGTGCGCCGGAGCCGCAGCCGCGGCCTCCTGTTCCACGAGCGCGACGTCGGACAGCTGCGCGCTCATCATCGCCCGGAGGCCGTAGTCGACCTTGCGGCTCGTCTCGAAGCGGCGCCCCTGGTTCCAGCGCCCGGCCTCGAGGCAGGAGACCGGGATCGGCGTCACCGACTTCGCGGGCAGCCAGACCGTCACGTTGATGATCCGGTTCTGCTTTCCGCCGACGACCGTGTCCCCGGCGAAGATGACGACCGGCTTCGCCTTCGTGGCCGCCTCGATGGCCGGCACCGACCCGCCGTCGAGCTCGGTCAGCTCAAGGTCGCCGACGAGGCCCGCTGCCGTCGCCGTCTCGTAGGCCGGCACCCGGTCCACGTCCCACTCGAGCGCCGTGATGAGCAGCCCCTCGCGCGACATCGTCACGAGAGGCCGCACCCTCGCGAGCGCCTCAGTGACCTCTTCCCGTACCCGTGTCTCGTCCGTCATCCGTTCACCTCGGAACGGACGGTACGCGGGGGTCGTGCCACCTCTCCTGGCACGGATGCTGAAGGCTGACGTGCGCGGGCGATCCCGACTCGAACGTCGTGCGGCGTGACCGGCGCTGGACGCCGCCGCGCCGCGGGAGCCACACTGCCCGCGATGGGGCGCGGGGAGGAGGCCGAGCGGCGTGTCCGGGAGCGTCTGCGCTCAGCGCTCCCGCCGCCATACGTCCTCTACTGGAACGTCGAGTGGACGAGCCCGACCCGTGACGGCGGCCCGGCGATCGACGGCGAGGCGGATGCCCTCATCGCCCACCCGGACCTCGGGATCCTCGTCCTCGAGGTGAAGTCCGGCCAGCCGTCGCGCGACGGCGCGCACCGCTGGTTCATCGGGCCGAACGAGCTCCCCCGATCGCCGTTCGAGCAGGCGAAGGCGAACAAGCACGCCCTCCTCCGGCGGTTCGCTGCGCTGCCGGACCGGCCCCGCGACGCCGCGCCGCACGCCGGCCACGGAGTCGCGTTCCCCGAGGTGGATCTCGCGAGCCTCCCGCGGGGGCACGCGCTCCTGGGGCCCGACGTGGACGGCCACCTCATCCTCGACGCCGAGGCGCTCGGGTCGGCGGAGGCCACCCGTGCCTGGGTCGAGGGGACCTACGCGTACTGGATCGGTGACGGGACGAAGGGGATCGCGCTCGGGCCCGACGGGATGCGGTCGCTCGACGGGCTCCTCGAGCCGCGCTGGACGCTCCATCGGCTCGTCCGCGGGCGGATCGAGGACGACGCCGATGAGCTCCTCGCGGCGACGCATGTCCAGAAGCTCATCCTCGATCGCTCGCGGCGGACGCGCCGGCTCGAGGTCGTCGGTCCAGCCGGGTCCGGGAAGTCGATGCTCGCGGCGGAGAAGGCTCGCAGGCTCGCGGCCGAGGGGTACCGGACGCTCCTCGTCTGCTTCAACCAGCCGCTCGCGACCGCCCT
>CAIYQJ010000459.1 GCA_903928275.1 uncultured Chloroflexota bacterium | reverse complement strand
TCCGCAAGGAGCCGCTTCGAGATTCCGGGACCCTGACACCCGGCGCCTCCGATGCGCCGCGACCGCCGCGCGGCCCGGAAGACCGCCGCGCGCCCCGCGCAGGCGGTGACTCTTCGGTGGTCATCCGCGCCTCGAGGGCGTACCGTTTCACGGGGGATTCGTGCCTGGTCCAGTGGGCCGCTGCGGACGGGGTGCCCGGGATGAGGGAGATCGACGACTCCGGGTCGCGACGCGGCGATGGCGCGCCCGGGCTGGGTGCGGCCGCCGACCTGCGCCGGCAGGCAGAGGCGCGCCTCGAAGCGCTCTCGACGGCGACCGCGCCGCCCGTGCCCGCGGACGTCGCGGCCGTCATCCACGAGCTGCGGGTGCACCAGGTCGAGCTCGAGATACAGAACGAGGAGCTCAAGCGCGTCGAGCTCGAGCTCGACGCCCAGCGCGAGAAGTACTTCGACCTCTTCGACCTGGCACCGGTCGGCTACCTGACCCTGAGCGATAGGAACATCGTCGGCGACGCCAACCTCACTGCCGCCCGCATGCTCGGCGTGGAGCGACGGAAGCTCCTGGGGCGGCCGTTGAGCGCCTTCATGTCGGTATCCGATGCCGATGCGCTCTACCGACACCTGCGGTCGCTCGCGCAGACCGGGTCACCGCAGACCTGCGAGCTGCGCCTCCGGCCGGACGACGGCGATCCCTTCTGGGCGAGGCTCGAGTCGCGGCCGAGCCTCCTCCTCGATGGCGAGCCGCTCGTGTACCACGTGGCATTCACCGACGTCGACGAGACGGTCGCCGCGCTGGCGGCATTGCGGGAGAGCGAGGCCACGTACCGTGACGTCGTGGAGCGTGCCAACGATGGCATCGCCGTGATCCAGGGTGACGTCATGGTCCTCGCCAACGAGGCCCTGGCGCGCATGTCCGGGTACTCCGTGAACGAGCTCACGGGCCTGCCGTTCACCGCTCTCGTCCAGGAGCGTGAGCGCGAGAGGATCGCGGAGCGGGTCCGCCGCCGGCTTGCCTACGAAGAGGCACCGTCGGAATACGAGATCGACCTCGTGCGCCGCGACGGCAGGCCGTTCACCGTGGAGGTCGGCGCCAGCGTCGTCAGCTACGGCGGCGCGCCGGCAGACCTCGTGCTCCTGCGCGACGTCACCGCCGCCCGCGTAGCCGAAGAGGCGCTGCGCGAGAGCGAGGCCCGCTACCGGAGCCTCTTCGAGGACAACCACGCCGTCATGCTCCTCATCGACCCGGCGAGCGGGTCGATCGTCGATGCGAACCCCGCCGCCTGCTCCTGGTACGGCTGGAGCCGGGACGAGATGCTCGCCATGCGCATCGACGACCTCAACACGCTCGCGCCGGAGGAGGTCCGAGCGGAGATGGAGCTGGCTCGAGCGGAGAAGCGCAGGGTCTTCGACTTCAGGCACCGCCGGGCCGATGGCACGATCCACGACGTGGAGGTCTACAGCGGGCCGATCCAGGTCGGTGGCCGGACGCTCCTCTACTCCCTGGTCCAGGACGTCACCGAGCGGCGACTCGCGGAGGCGGCGTTGCGGGAGAGCGAGGCCCGGTTCAAGGCGATCGCGGAGTACGCGGCGAGCTGGGAATGCTGGTTCAGCCCACAGGGGAAGCTGCTCTGGATGAACGGGTACTCCGTGCGTCTCACGGGCCATGTGCCGGAGGAGTACATCGCCGCAACGGACTTCCTCTCGATGACCATCGCCCCGGAGGATCTCGCCTGGGTCTCGGAGCAGTTCCAGGGGGCCGTGCGAGGCAGCAGCGGGGACAACGTCGAGATGCGCATCCTCCGCAATGACGGTTCCAGGTTCTGGGCCTCGGTCTCCTGGCGCCCGATCCTCGACGCCGAGGGCCGCTCGCTCGGCTTCCGCACGAGCACCCGCGACATCACCGAGCAGAAGCAGGCCGAGACGGCGCTGGCACGCCTCAACTTCGAGCTCGCGGCCAAGACGAACGTCCTCGAGGTCGCCAACGCCACCATCACCCGGATCGCCGCCACCGACGCGCTTACGGGTCTGGCGAGTCGGCGGTCCTTCTACGACTCTCTCGAGAAGGCGATCTCGCTCGCGCGGCGCCACGCGAGCCCCCTCGCCCTCGTGAGCTTCGACCTCGACGGCCTCAAGCGCACCAACGACACCACCGGTCACGAGGCGGGCGACGAGGTGCTCGCGAGCTTCGGCGCGCTCCTGGGCACCGTGTGCCGCCTGGAGGACGTGGCGGGCAGGCTCGGTGGCGACGAATTCGGCGTGCTCCTGCCGGGCACCGATCTTGCCGGCGCGCGCCGGTTCGGCGAGCGGGTCGTGGCTGCGGTGCGCTCGCACGACGCGATGAGCCGACGTGGCGTCACCGCCAGCGGCGGCATCGCCGCCTGGGCTCTCGACGAGCTTCCAGACGACCTGCTCCGGCGTGCCGACGAGGCCCTCTACGCCGCGAAGCGCGGCGGCGGCGACATCGTGGTGGCGGATCCCACCGCATGAGGCGGCGCCGATCCGTGCCGGGAGAGCGCGGGCGGCCGGGGCTCCGCACCGCCGACCCCGCGTCGGCCGACCGTCCTCCGCCGGACCGTGTCAGGGTCGCCCGGTGCTAGACTCAGAGACCGCGGCGCGACGCCGCGACCCCGCGCGCCTGTAGCTCAGCGGATAGAGCGTCGGCCTCCGGAGCCGAAGGTCGCAGGTTCGAATCCTGTCGGGCGCGCCACAGCCCAGTCGATGCGCACGTTCTCGGGCAGCCGCGCGGGCAGCCCGACCCGTTCCGCCATCGGGGTGAGTTTCACGCGCAGCACCTGCGACCCCCGGACATCGACCCGCTCGTAAGTCGCCTGCACGAGCC
>CAIYQJ010000458.1 GCA_903928275.1 uncultured Chloroflexota bacterium | reverse complement strand
TGACGGGCGCGGCGGTGGCGGGCGCCGCGGTGGCGGGCGCCGCGGTCGGCGCCGTTGTTGCGCTGGAGCTGCACGCTGCAGCAACGAGCGCGATGGCCGCGAGCGCGGTCGCGAGCTTCATCGATCGCATGGGTTCTGTTTCTCCTCCTGTCGCCGGCTTCCTGCGCCGGCCTCCTGCGGTCGCTGGTGCGACCGTTCCGACTGGATCCCGCGCGGTCGAGGGGATCTCGACCGTCGCTCCAGGGGCTTCCTCGTGGCGGGGGTCCCGCCGTTCACCTTGCCGACGCCGCCACCTCCTTCCGGGCCACGGATGCCGGACCGGAGCTGCCGCGGACGATGAGACGGGCGGGGAGCCGGACCTGTTCCGGAATCTCCAGGTCGTCCGACTCGATCGCGGCGAGGAGAAGGCGAACGGCCTCCTCCCCCTTCCGGCGGACCGGCTGGTGGACCGTCGTGAGTGCCGGGCTCGTGTACCGGGCGAGGTCGATGTCATCGAAGCCGACGACCGTCAGGTCCCGAGGCACGGAGAGGCCGAGTTCACGCGCGGCATGCATGGCGCCGATCGCCATCGCGTCGCTCATCGCGAGCACGGCGGTGGGCCGCAGGCCATCTTCCCACGCGCGTCGCAGGCAGGCCATCCCGCCCTCGATCGTCGCGGGACCCACGACGACCCTGTCGTCGGGGAGGGTGATCGCGTGCGCCTCCAGCGCGGCCCGGTAGCCGGCGAGGCGCAGGCTCATGACGCCGTCCGGCATGAGGCGGGACGACGGCGTGGGGGGTTCCACGCCGATGACGAGGATCTCGCGATGCCCCAGGCTCGCGACGTGCTCGCCGGCGAGGCGCGCGCCCACCTCGTCGTCGACGACGACGGAGCCGTGCGACGGGAAGCCGCGCGAGTCGACGAACACGATCGGGAGGCCGGCCCGGCGGATCTGCTCCACCTCGGGGTGCGTCTCGGACAGCCCGACCGCCACGCATCCGTCCACCATGGCCTGTCCCATCGCCCGGGCGAGCGAACCGTGAAGCGGCGAGAGGAAGAGCAGCGCGTAGCCCGACGTCTCGGCCGCGGCGGCCACGCCCTCGCTGAACATCCCGAAGAACGGGTTCGAGAAGACGACCGAGAGCGCCTGCGGCGTGAGCACGCCGATCGTCCCGATCCGGCGCTGGGTCAGCATGCGGGCGACCGGATGGGGCCTGTAGCCGAGGGAATCGGCGACCACCAGGATCCGCTCCGCGGTCTCCGGACTCAGGCGCTCGGGGCTGTTGAACGCGAACGAGACCGCGGTCTTGCTCACGCCCGCCTCGCGCGCCACGTCCGCGATGCGCGGCCGCGCGCGCCGGCGCTCCTCGACGTCGACCGGCACTGTCGAGGGCACGGAGTCGCCTGCCGACTCGCGCCCGTTCCGATCCGCCAACCGCCCCCCCTGTCGCGGGCTCGACGTGGCGACCCCACGCGACCCGGATGTGTGCTCCGGGCGAACCTCACGGCCCGGACCCGCTGCGCAGCGTCGCCGGGCCTCCCCGGCAGATGCTCCCCTGCGCAAACCGGTTTAGCAAACCGGTTTAGTTACTGTACGGACCCAGCCGCGCCGGTGTCAAGAGCGAACTCGCGGAGCACCGGGCGGAGCCGCCGGTCGCGTGTGTCACAATCCGCCGCGATGCGCACGATCGTTGCGATGCCCCTCGGCGTGAAGGTGTTCCTCGCGTACGCGTTCGTCATCCTGGCGGGGATCGGCCTGTCGCTCCGGTGGGTCGTGGACCAGGCCATCTCCTCGCCGATCAGCCCCATCGGCATCGTCTGGATGATCCTCCTCGCGTACACGATCTTCACGACCACGCTGGTCCTCCAGCGCAAGGAGGCGGCGCGAACGCTCGCGCTCGGGCTCGCGAGCCTCACGATCCCCGCGGTGCCACTCCTCGTCCTCGCCGCGCTGTGGCCGTACGCGATCCCGGTCGCGATCGTCGCGGTCGTGCTCTTCCGCACCCTGACGCGGCCTGACGTGCGCACCTGGCTGAACGAGCCGTAGGAGGCAGCCCATGGCAGAGCGTGGGACGCACAGCAGGCCTCGCGGCCCGGGCGACCGCGATCCCCGATGAGGCTCATCTCGTACCGCCTTCCCGACGACGGCCCCGGCGACGCGATCCGCGTGGGCATCGCCCTGCCCGGATCATCCGGCGCGGACTCCTCGGCCACCGTGCGGCCACGCATCGTCCCGCTCGCGGACCTGGCGGGCCGCGCGGCCGGCCGCACCGCCCTGGGCCCCGAGACCGCCTCGCTGGACCTCCGCGGGCTCCTGCGCGCGGACCCCGGCCTGCAGTCCACGCGGGCGGCGCTCGCGACGGCGGTCGGGGCCGGCGTCGCCACGCTGCCCCTCGACGACCTGCGGCTCGCGGCGCCCATCCCCGATCCGGGGAAGATCGTATGCGTCGGCCACAACTACGCGGCGCACGTCCGCGAGCAGGGCCTCCCGATGCCGGACCGGCCCATGCTCTTCGCGAAGTTCGGCAACGCGATCGTCGCCGATGGCGAGCCCGTGATCCGGCACGCGTGGACGCACGCGCTCGACCTCGAGGCGGAGCTGGCCGTCGTCATCGGCCGCCGCATGTGCAGGGTGGCCCCGGAGGAGGCCCTCGCCCACGTCGCGGGCTACACGGTCGCCAACGACATCTCCGCGCGGGACCTCCAGGGCTCCAGGCCCGCGCTGGGTCCCGGCGAGCGCGGCGACGGCCAGTGGCTGCGCGCCAAGGGATCGGACACGTTCTGCCCGCTGGGGCCCGTCCTCGTCACCCCCGACGAGATCCCGGATCCGGGCCACCTGCGCCTCCGGTCGTGGCGCGTCGTCGCGTCCGGGCCAGCCGTCGGCGACGACCCCGGCGCGGCCCCGGCGATCGTCCTCATGCAGGACGCGAACACCGACGACATGGTCTTCGACGTGCCGCGCCTCCTGGCGTTCGTCAGCGCCGTCATCTCCCTGGAGCCCGGCGACGTCGTGCTCACCGGGACGCCGTCCGGCGTCGGCGTCTTCCGCGACCCGCCGGTCTTCCTGGAGCCGGGCGACATCGCCGTGGTCGACGCCGAGGGGATCGGCAGGCTGGCGAACCCGATCGTCGATGACGACGGGAGCGTGCCTGCACGGAGCCCGGCCGCGCGGATGCTCGCAGGTGATCGCCCCGTCGTCGCGTGAGAGTAGGCTGAGTCGCGCCGCCAGACGTGCGCCGCGCGCCGCCAGACGCACGGCGCGCCACGCACGCGGCAAGGCACCCGACGCACGACGCACCTCCGGAGGGACGACGAGATGCTCGCACTCGTGAAGTCGGCGCCGGGCCCGGGCCTCGACCTGGCGGAGGTCCCTGCGCCGGAGATCGGGATCAACGACGTCCTCATCCGGGTCCACCGGACGGGGATCTGCGGGACGGACCTCCACATCGACGCGTGGGACGCCTGGGCGGCGAAGACGATCGTGCCACCGCTCGTGATCGGCCACGAGTTCGTCGGCGAGATCGTGGCGATCGGGTCGAACGTGAACGACTACGCGATCGGCGACCTCGTGAGCGGCGAGGGCCACGTGGTATGCGGCCGCTGCCGTCACTGCCTCGCCGGACGGCGCAACCTCTGCGCGCACACCGTCGGCCTCGGCGTGGGCCGCGACGGCGCGTTCGCCGAGTACGTGGCGCTCCCCATGTCCAACGTCTGGCACCACGCGCGGGGGATCGACGAGGACGTGGCGGCGATCTTCGACCCGTTCGGGAACGCGGTCCACACGGCGCTCGCGTTCCCGGTGCTCGGCGAGGACGTGCTCGTGTCGGGCGCCGGGCCCATCGGACTCATGGCCACCGCGGTCGTCCGCCACGCCGGCGCGCGCTTCGTCGTCGTGTCGGAGCCGAACGCCGCCCGCCGCGAGATCGCGTCCCGCATGGGCGCCACCGTGGTCGTGGACCCCGGGGCGCAGGACCTCCGCGAGGTGGCGGCGGCGCTCGGGATGGTCGAGGGCTTCGACGTGGCGCTCGAGATGTCCGGCAACGCCACGGCGCTGCGCACCGCGCTCTCCGCGATGGCCCACGGCGGGTCCATCGCCATCCTCGGGATCCCCACCGCGGAGATCCCGATCGACGTGAACGAGATCGTCTTCAAGATGCTCACGCTCCGTGGGATCTACGGCCGGGAGATGTACGAGACGTGGTACAAGATGACCGTGATGCTCCAGTCGGGGCTCGACATCTCCCCGGCCATCACGCACCGCTTCCCCTTCCGGGAGCACCGCGCGGCGTTCGCGGCGGCGCGCGATGGCGGAGCCGGCCAGGTGATCCTCGACTGGACGGCCTGAGCCTCGGAGGCGACCGGAGGAGCCCGACATGACGACCCGACCCGACCCTCTCGGCCACCTCGCGGCCGAGCTCGCCGAGCTCCGGGCGGCGAGCCTCTTCCGCCCGCTGCACGTCATGAGCAGCGCGCAGGGGCCCGAGGTCGTCGTGGACGGCCGCTCGGTCATCAGCCTGTCGTCGAACAACTACCTCGGCCTCGCCGACCACCCGCGCGTCAACGCGGCCGCGGCAGCCGCGGTCGCCGACTACGGGTCGGGCAGCGGCGCCGTCCGGACGATCGCCGGGACCATGACGCTCCACGAGGCGCTGGAGGCGCACCTCGCGCGGTTCAAGCACGTGGAGGCCGTCCTCACGTTCCAGTCCGGGTTCACCGCGAACACCGGGGTCATCCCGGTCGTGACCGGCGAGCGCGACCTCATCGTGTCGGACGCGCTCAACCACGCGTCGATCATCGACGGGATGCGGCTGTCGAAGGCGCCGCGCGAGGTCTA
>CAIYQJ010000457.1 GCA_903928275.1 uncultured Chloroflexota bacterium | reverse complement strand
GCTCTGCATCGATTGTCAGCGTGCGGCCGGACCGGGACGGTGACTGCGGCGACCGAGCGTCTGGTCAGCCTCGACCGCATCCGGGCGGCGGCGCGGACCCTCGATGGGATCGCCGCGCGCACCCCGCTCGTGGGCTTCGGTCCCAGCGACGACCGCGTCCTCCTCAAGGCCGAGTCGCTGCAACCCATCGGGGCGTTCAAGATCCGCGGGGCGTACACGGCGGTGGCGTCGCTCGCCCCGGAGGCACGCGCGCGCGGCGTCATCACCTACTCGAGCGGGAACCACGCCCAGGGCGTCGCACGGGCCGCGCGCCTGTTCGGCGTCCCCGCGGTCGTCGTCATGCCGTCGGATGCGCCGGCCGTGAAGCTCGCGCGCGTGGCCGCGGACGGCGCGGAGATCGTCGTGGTCGGGACGGCGAGCGAGGAGCGCAGGCAGGTCGCGGAGCGGATCGCGGCCGAGCGCGGCCTCGCCATCATCCCGCCGTACGACGACGACCGGATCATCGCGGGCCAGGGCACGTGCGGCCTCGAGATCTCGGAAGCGGTCCAGGACCTCGCCGCGGTCCTCGTCCCGATCGGGGGCGGCGGGCTCGCGAGCGGCGTCGCGGCCGCGGTGAAGGCCATCCATCCGCGGGCGCGCGTCGTCGGCGTCGAACCGGAGCTCGCGGCCGACGCGAGGGAATCCCTCGAGACGGGCCGGATCGTCACGTGGCCCGCCGAGCTCGTCAGCCGCACGATCGCGGACGGGACGCGCACCCAGGCGCTCGGGCGCCGCACGTTCGCGCACCTCTCGGCGCTCATGGACGTGGTCGTCACGGTGTCGGAGATCGAGATCGCGGCGGCCATCCGCCTGGCCGCCGAGGAGAGCCGGCTCGTCGTGGAGCCGTCCGGCGCGCTGACGATCGCGGCAGTGCGGTTCCATCGCGCGGCGCTGGGCGTGCCCGACGGGACGGGGACGATCGTCGCCGTCGTCAGCGGCGGGAACGTGGACCCCGCCGACTACCGCCGCTACCTCCAGGCCCCCATCCCGGCCTGATCCGCGGGCGCGACCGAGGCCTGGGCCGCCTTCCGCGTGCCCTGGTGAGGCCCGCGCGGCGCCGCCTCATCCGAGGGCCGGCCCCCTGCTGACGCCGTGCGACGGCGACCCGAGACCCCCGGGGGGCCGAATGGCCCGCTCTCCGCGGGACGAGTGGCCCATCGGGGCCGGTTTCCAGTATCATCTCGCCGTCCTGTCCCCGCGAACGGTCACCCTGGAGATGCCCCCTGTCTCCACGACGGCCGAGGGTCCGGACGACGAGAGAGGAGCCGAGGTCACCGGATGACGAAGTTCGCGCAGGGGATGCGGCGCGGCCTGCCCGTGATGGCGCTCGCGGCGGTCGCCGTGGTGCTGGTCGCGGCGTGCGGGACCGGCGTGACCGTGCTCCAGCCGCCCCCCGCGGCGTCGACGCAGGGCAAGGCGACGGAGACCCTCTATCAGGTCGTCTTCATCATCGGGGCAGTCGTCTTCTTCCTGGTCGAGGGGCTGATCCTCTTCGCCTCGGTCCGGTATCGCCGTCGGAAGGACGATGACGGTACGCTGCCGCCCCAGATCCACGGGAGCAACGTCCTCGAGGTGATCTGGACGATCATCCCCATCGCGATCGTCGCCGGGCTGTTCATCTTCAGCTGGCAGACGCTGAACACGGTGGACGCCGTATCGCCGAGCCCGCAGCTCAAGGTCGAGATCACCGGGTTCCAGTGGGAGTGGCAGTTCACCTACCCGGACCAGGGGATCACGATCGTCGGCCTGCCGGACAAGCACCCCGAGCTCGTGGTCCCCGTGGACCAGACGATCCAGGTCTCGCTCCAGAGCCGCGACGTCATCCACGGCTTCTACGTCCCGGCGTTCCTCTTCAAGCGGGACGCCATCCCCGGGAAGACGAACGTCTTCGACTTCACACCCTCGGAGATCGGCACGTTCAGCGGCCAGTGCACCCAGTTCTGCGGCCTGAAGCACTGGGATATGCGCTTCGACGTCCGGGTCGTCTCGGCAGCCGACTTCGCCGCGTGGGCGGCGCAGGCGAAGGCGACCCCCACCCCCGCGCCGCCGTCCCCGTCACCGGCCGGGTCGGCGGGGCCCGCTCCGTCCGGCGCCGCGCAGCCCGTGCCGCTCGGGCTCACCGCCCAGAACATCGCGTACGACAAGACCGACTTGTCCGCCCCGGTGAACACGCCGATCCAGCTCACGTTCGTGAACAACGATCCCGGCATCCCGCACAACGTCTCGATCCACAAGGACACGCCCGCCGGCGAGGCGGTCTTCACCGGCGACATCGTCACCGGCGTGACGACGAAGGTCTACGACATCCCGGCGCTGCCCGCCGGCACCTATGCGTTCGTCTGCTCGGTGCACCCGAGCATGGTCGGCACGCTCACGGTCAGGTAAGGAGCGACGATGGCGACGACCGTCCTCACCCCGACGACGACCCGCGCGCGCTCCGGCCTGTATGACTGGCTGACCACCACCGACCACAAGAAGATCGGGATCCTCTACCTCACGAGCTCCTTCATCTTCTTCCTCATCGGCGGGATCCTCGCGCTGCTCGTGCGGACCGAGCTCGCGCAGCCGGGCCTCCAGTTCATGGGCGAGGCGTCGTACAACCAGTTCTTCACGATGCACGCGTCGGTGATGCTCTTCCTCTTCGTCATCCCGATGCTCGCCGGGTTCGGCAACTACGTGGTGCCGCTCATGATCGGGGCGCCGGACATGGCCTTCCCGCGGATCAACGCCCTGAGCTTCTGGCTGCTGCCGCTCGCCGGCACGATCATGATGCTCGGGTTCTTCCTCGGCGGGAGCGCAGCCGAGGGCTGGACGAGCTACAGCCCGCTCGCCAACGCCAAGTACTCGCCCGGGGTCGGCACCGACCTGTGGATCGTGGGCCTCATCCTCATCGGGACGAGCTCCATCCTCGGAGGGATCAACTTCCTCGTCACGATCTTCAAGATGCGGGCACCCGGGATGACGATGTTCCGCCTCCCGATCCTCGTCTGGACGATCCTCGTGACGAGCGTCCTCGTCGTGCTCGGCACGCCGGTGCTCACGAGCGCGCTGATCATGCTGTTCATCGACCGGAACTACGGCGGGAGCTTCTTCGACCCGGCGAACGGCGGCAACGCGCTGCTGTGGCAGAACGTGTTCTGGTTCTACTCGCACCCGGCGGTCTACATCATGATCCTGCCCGGGATGGGGATCGTGAGCGAGATCATCCCCGTCTTCAGCCGGAAGCCGCTCTTCGGCTACAAGGCCTTCGTGTTCGCGACCTGCGCCATCGGCGCCCTCGGCTTCTCCGTCTGGGCGCACCACATGTTCACGACGGGTTCCGTCTACCTGCCGTTCTTCAGCTTCATGACGTTCCTCATCGCCGTCCCGACGGGCGTGAAGTTCTTCAACTGGATCGCGACGATGTGGAAGGGCAAGATCGAGTTCTCCGCCGCGATGCTCTTCGCGATCGGGTTCCTCACGATGTTCCTCATCGGTGGCATCAACGGGGCGTTCAGCGCGTCCGTGCCGGTGGACTTCGCGATCAACAGCACGTACTGGATCGTCGCCCACATCCACTACGTCCTGTTCGGCGGGTCGGTCTTCGCGATCTTCGGCGGCCTCTTCTACTGGTTCCCGAAGATGTTCGGCGTGAAGCTGAACGAGACGCTCGGGAAGATCCAGTTCGTCATCATGTTCGTCGGGTTCAACCTGACGTTCTTCCCGATGCACGAGCTGGGGCTCATGGGCATGCCCCGGCGCATCGCCGACTACAGCCCGGCCGCCGGCTGGACTGACCTGAACCTCGTCGCGACGATCGGGTCCTTCATCGTGGCGATCTCGGTGCTGCCGTTCCTCTGGAACGTCTTCGTCTCGCTGCGGAGCGGCGAGCGGGTCGGCGACGACCCGTGGGAGGCGAACACGCTCGAATGGGCGACGACATCGCCGCCGCCGCCGTACAACTTCGATCGACTCCCGGAGATCCACTCCGAGCGCCCGGTCTTCGACGAGCGCCACGGGCGGTCGCTGCCGGCCTCGGGTCACTGAGCGCCCCCCGATGGAGATGACCACGATGACCGCGGGCGCGAACGCACTGACGGCCGTACCGGAGACTGGCGAGGACATCCTCGACGTCTCGTTCCTCGCCGACGAGCACGCGCGAAGCGGGATCAGCAACCCGGTCCTGGGGATGATCCTCTTCATCGCCTCCGAGGTGATGTTCTTCGCTGGGCTGTTCGCCGCCTACTTCAACATCCGCTCGGCGGCGCCTGTCTGGCCGCCGACGGGCAACATCGAGTTCGACCTGCACCCGCACCTCGCGATCGCGGGGTTCCTCACGATCATGCTCGTGACGAGCTCCGTGACCTGCCAGCTGGGGCTGTGGGCGATCCGCCGGGGAGACCGGACGGGGCTGGTCCGCGCCTTCACGATCACGATCGTCCTGGGGGTCCTGTTCCTCGCCGGCCAGCTGTACGACTACTCGACGCTCGGCTTCGGGATCAACGACGGCCCGTTCGGGTCCACGTTCTACACGCTGACCGGGTTCCACGGCGCGCACGTCTTCGCCGGATTGCTCATGCTCGGTGTCATCCTCTACCGCGGGACGGCGGGACAGTTCTCGGCGCGGCACCACGACGCGGTGGAGGCGGCGAGCCTCTACTGGCACTTCGTGGACGTGGTGTGGATCTGCCTGTTCTCGCTCCTCTACATCCTCGGCTGATGGCACGGAGGCGCGCATGATCCGTCCGCGGACGACCCTTCTCATCACGGTCGTCATCCTCGCCGTCTCCGCGATCTACTTCGCGCTCAGCCGCGACGTCACCGGCACCGCGATGCTCGTCGCGCTGTCGATCGGGATGGGGCTGCTGGGGTACACGCTCGTCGTCGGCTCACCGAGGGACTGACGTGATCCCGACCGTCCGCCACCCGAGCGGCGCCGCCAGGCGCAGGAGCGAGCACGCCGGCACATGACGGACCTCTGGAACACCCTCGTCAACCAGTACCTGGGACGCCTGATCTCCCCCGATTGGGGCAGCCTCGTGCTGCTCATCCCGCTCGGGCTCTTCCTCGTCGTCGTCCTGTTCCTCGGCTGGGTGACCCTCCGCTTCGCGCAGGCGGGCCCGCGGACGCGCGGCGGACCGGTCGCCGCGGTCGCACCCGCGGGCGTGCACATGCCGGGTCCCAGCCTGTCGCCGCTCTATCTCGCCGCATCCGCGACGGTCCTGTTCCTCGGGCTCGCCGCGATGAACGCGGACCCCAAGGTCCTCGTAGTCGGGACCGTGCCGCTCCGCGACCTGGGGCCCGCGGTCTTCGCGCTCGGGGCGCTGCTCACGCTCGGCGCGGGGATCCACTGGCTGCGCGAGGTCATGCGCGAGTCGGAGCGCGCCGACGGGCGCGGACTCGTCGCGGTCGGCGAGGACACGAGGAAGCCGCCCGCTGGCGTGCACATGCCCGGGCCGTCCTTCCGCCCGCTGCTCCTCGCGATCGCGGCTGCCGTCCTCATCCTCGGCCAGGGCCTCGCGACGAACACGAAGCTCACGAAGGACCTCGGCGGCGTGGGCCTGCCGATCCTCCTCGCCGGCGTGGTCATGTTCGTCACGGTGGCGCTGCAGTGGCTCCGCGACGCCGTGGTCGAGTACCGGCTCACCGTGCGCGCGGACCGGACCGGACACCTCGAGAACCCGCCGGCCCCCAGGTTCCCGTGGGTCACGCTGGGATTCTTCGCCGTGCTGCTGGTCGGTGCGATCGTGGTGGGGACGGGGACCTTCCCGCCGCGGGCCGGCGGCGGCACGCCCGCCGCGTCGCCGCCCGCGGCGGCAGGTGGCGGGAGCGGGGCGGTGGCGTCCGGTTCG
>CAIYQJ010000456.1 GCA_903928275.1 uncultured Chloroflexota bacterium | reverse complement strand
CGGGACGCCTCGTGGCGACACCGGCGCCGGCGGATCGGCTCGCGGCACGCCCCGAGGCCGTCGTCGCGCCGCCGGCGGCCCCGCTCGCGGCCGCTCCGGAGATCCGGCTCGCGGACGTGGCCTTCGCGTACGACGGCGGCCGCCGCCCGGCCCTGCGCGGCCTGGACCTCGTGATCGGGCGCGGGCGCGCCGTGGCGCTCGTAGGCGAGACGGGCGCCGGCAAGTCCACGGTGGGGAGCCTCCTGCTGCGGTTCATCGAGGCCGATGCCGGGAGCATCACCGTCGACGGCGTGCCCCTGGACGCGATCGACCCGTCGGCGTGGCGCCGCTCGGTCGCCTGGGTCCCGCAGGCGCCACACCTGTTCACGGGCTCGGCCGCCGACAACATCCGGCTCGCCCGCCCCGAGGCGACGATGGACGAGGTGGAGGCCGCTTCGCGCGAGGCGGGCGCGGACGACTTCATCCGCGCGCTCCCCCGCGGCTACGCGACGCAGCTCGGCGAGGCGGGTCTCCGGCTGAGCGGCGGGCAGCAGCAACGGCTTGCGATCGCGCGGGCCTTCCTGCGGGACGCGCCGTTCGTCATCCTCGACGAGGCCACGTCGCACCTCGACGATGCGAGCGAGCAGGCGATCGTCGACGCGGTGCGGCGCCTGCTCCGGCACCGCACGGTCCTCGTCATCTCGCACCGGCTGCGGCTCGCCGCGGAGGCGGACGAGGTGGTCGTGCTCCACGCGGGGCGGGCGGTCGAAGCCGGGCCGCCTTCGATGCTCCTCCAGCGGGACGGCCCGTATCGCCGTCTCGTCGCGGCGGACGGAGAGGGCGTCCCGTGAGCACCTTCCGACGCGAGCTGGGCCTCATGGCGCCGTACCGCTGGTGGATCGCCCTCGGCGCCCTCCTCGGATTCGCCGCCATCGGCTCGGGCGTGGGCCTCATGGCCATGTCCGCCTTCCTCATCTCGAAGGCCGCGCTGGTGACGAACGTCGCCGACGTCGCGCTCGCGATCACCGCCGTCCGCGTGCTCGCGATCTCGCGTGCGGTCTTCCGCTACCTCGAGCGATACACCACCCACCGCGCCACCCTCCGGATCCTCACGAGCCTCCGCGTCTGGTTCTACCGGGCGATCGAGCCGCTGGCGCCGGCGCGCCTCGCCGCGTACCACAGCGGCGACCTGCTCACGCGGATCGTGGCGGACATCGACGCGCTCGAGGACTTCTACGTCCGCGTCCTGGTGCCCCCCGTCGTCGCCGTCCTCGTCACGGCCCTCGGCGCGGTACTCCTCGGCGCGTTCAGCGCCCTGCTCGCCATCGCGCTGCTCGGGTTTCTCGCCCTCACGGGCGTCGCCCTGCCGCTCGCCTCGCGGCGACTCAGCCGGGAGCCTGCCCGGATGCTGGTCGCCACCCGCGCGGACCTCGGCGCGATGCTCGTCGACGAGGTCCGCGGCGTCGCCGACCTCCTCGCCCTCGACGAGGGCGAGCGCCACCGCCAGCGGGCCCTCGCCATCGGCCGCGAGCTCGACCGCGCGGGCGAGCGCCTCGCGGCGGTCCGCGGCCTGACGACCGCGCTCACGACGCTGTTCACGAGCCTCGCCGGCGTCACCGTTCTCGCGATCGCGATCCCGCTCGTGACCGGTGGCCGGCTCGACGGGGTCTTCCTGGCGCTGATCCCTCTCGCGGCCATGGCGTGCTTCGAAGCGGTCGCGCCCCTCTCGCTGTCGGTGCAGCTGCTCGACGGGACGGAGAAGGCGGCCGCGCGCCTGTTCGAGCTGGTCGACGCGACGCCCGAGGTCGCGGACCCGCCCGAGCCGGCCGCCCCGCCGGCGGCCCACGACGTGGAGGTGCGCGGCCTCCGCTTCCGCTACGGGAGTGCCGAGCCGTACGCGCTCGACGGCCTGGACCTGGCGGTCCCCGACGGCGGGAGCCTCGCGCTGGTCGGTCCGAGCGGCTCGGGCAAGTCCACGCTCGTGAACCTCCTGCTCCGCTTCTGGGACTACCGGGAGGGCGAGATCCGCATCGGCGGGCGCGACCTCCATG
Organism: uncultured Chloroflexota bacterium; assembly: GCA_903928275.1. GTDB lineage: Bacteria > Chloroflexota > Limnocylindria > Limnocylindrales > CSP1-4 > CAIYQJ01. The sequence goes on along the minus strand of CAIYQJ010000456.1, from coordinate 28,514 downwards.
ACTACGAGGTGGAGGACGTCCGGCGGATGCTCGGCGTCGTGTCACAGCAGGTCCACCTCTTCAACGCGACGATCCGCGACAACCTCGCGGTCGCCGACCCGGACGCCACGGACGCGCAGATGGAGGCGGCCTGCCGGATGGCGCAGCTCCACGAGACGATCCTCGCGCTCCCGGACGGGTACGAGACCCGGGTCGGCGAGAACGGCGTGCGTCTCAGCGGCGGCGAGCGCCAACGCCTCGCGATCGCGCGGGCGATCCTCAAGGACGCGCCCATCCTGGTCCTGGACGAGGCGACCGCCAACCTCGACGTCCTCACCGAGCGGCGGCTGCTCGACTCGATCGGCCCGTTCATGGCCGGCCGCACGACCCTCGTGATCTCCCACCGCGCGAGCGTGGCGGAGCGGGTGGACGGCATCGTCGCCCTCGATGCGGGCCACGTGGTGGCGCGCCCCGGAGCATGATGGGTCGGTCGCGGGGCGCTGGACCGCCCCGGCCGCGTCGATCGGGAGGTGGGGCATGCGACGCTGGAACGGGTGGGGCGACGACGCGACCGGCTTCCCGCTCCCCGAGGGCGCGGACGCCTTCCTCTCGCGCGTCGCGGGCCCATCGGAGCCGCCGGCGGACGCGGCTCTCGCCGACGTCGTCGCCGCGGTCGAGGCCGGGCCGCCGTCCCGCCTGCCGGCCCACCCGCTCGTCTCGACGGACGCGGAGGACCGGCTCCGGCATGCGCGCGGGCAGAGCCTGCCCGACTGGGTGGCGCTCCGGGGCGGCCGGGTGGGGCGCGTGCCGGATGGCGTGGCGCGGCCCGCCGACGATGCGGACGTCCGCGACCTGCTCCGCCTCGCGGGGTCGCTCGGCGCGCGGGTCGTCCCCTATGGCGGCGGCACGAGCGTGCTCGGGCAGCTGGACGCGCCCGACGGCGACGCGCCGTGGCTGTCGGTGGACCTCGGGCGCATGGCGGGCCTCGCGCGGTGGGACCCGACGAGCGGCCTCGCGACGTTCGGGCCAGGGACCGCGGGCCCGGACGTGGAATCGTCGCTCGCGGCCGTGGGCCGCACGCTCGGCCACTTCCCGCAGAGCTTCGAGCTCTCCACGGTGGGCGGCTGGGTCGCGACGCGATCGGTGGGCCAGCAGTCGATCGGCTACGGCCGCATCGACGAGCGGTTCGCGGGGGGCACCGTGGAGGCGCCGGCCGGTCGCCTCCTCCTGCCGCCGCACCCGGCCTCGGCCGCGGGGCCGGACATCCGGCAGCTCGTCCTCGGGTCGGAGGGACGCCTCGGCATCGTGACGGAGGCGATCCTGCGCACGTCGCCGCTGCCGGAGGTCGAGCGGTTCGGCGCCGTGTTCTTCGCCGACTGGGAGCGCGGCGTCGAGGCGGTCCGGGAGCTCGCCGGGGCGGAGCTGCCGCTCTCGATGATCCGCCTCTCGACGCCGGCGGAGACGGAGACGAATCTCGCGCTCGCCGGCCATGCGCGCACGATGGCGGCGCTCCGCGCCTACCTCCGCGTCCGCGGTGCGGGCACCGGGCGGGCGATGGCCATCGTCGGCGTCGCGGGCGATCGCGACGTGGCGTCCGTCGCCGCCGGCGTGGCGTTCGGGATCCTCGGCCGCCACGGCGGCATCCGCGTCCCCCGGGTCGGCGCGGAGTGGCGGAAGAACCGCTTCCGCACCGCGTACCTGCGCAACGCCCTGTGGGACGCGGGCTACGCCGTGGACACGCTGGAGACGGCGGCCGACTGGTCCGCGGTGCCGGCGCTGCTCGCCGGCCTCGCGCCGGCGATCCGCCGTACCCTCGCGCCCGTGGGCGAGCGGGTCCACGCGTTCGCGCACCTCTCGCACGTCTACCCGAGCGGCTCGAGTGTCTACGTGACGTACGTCTTCCGGCTGGCGTCCGACCCGGACGAGACGCTGCGGCGCTGGCGGACGATCAAGGACGCGGCGAGCCGCACGGTGGTCGACCTCGGCGGCACGATCAGCCACCAGCACGGCGTGGGCCGCGACCACCGCGCCTGGCTCCCCGCCGAGAAGGGCGCGCTCGGGATCGCGGCGATCGAGGCGGTGGCGGCTGCGTTCGACCCGGACGGGATCATGGCGCCCGGCGTGCTCGTTGCAGGGCCCGAGCGCCCGGCGCGGGAGGCGACCGATGCCTGACCGCATCCTCGCGATCGACGTGGGGACGCAGAGCGTCCGCGCGCTCGTCTTCGACCCCCGCGGCGAGCCGGTCGCCGCCGCGCGCGTCCCGATCGAGGCGTACGTGAGCCCGCACCCGGGCTGGGCCGAGCAGGACCCCGAGCTGTACTGGCGGGCGGTCGGCGAGGCGTGCGCGACGTTGTGGGCCGGCGGGTTCGATCGCGGCTCGCTCGCGGGCGTGGCGCTCACGACCCAGCGCCAGACGATCGTCGTCCTCGACGCCGACGCCCGACCCCTGCGACCCGCGATCGTCTGGCTGGACCAGCGGCGGACCGAGGGCCTCGCGCCCATCGGCGGGAAGTGGGGGATCGCGTTCCGCGCCCTCGGCGTGTCGGAGACGGTCGCCGCGTTCCAGGCGGATTCGGAGGCCGCCTGGATCGAGCACCACGAGCCCGACGTCTGGGCTCGCATCGCGCACTACCTCCTCCTGTCGGGATATCTCGTCCACCTGCTCACGGGCCGGTTCGCCGATTCCGTCGGCAGCCAGGTGGGCTACATCCCGTTCGACTACAAGCGCCAGCACTGGGCGGACGCGGGCGACTGGAAGTGGCAGGTCGCCCCGATCGACCCGGGGACGCTCCCGGGCCTCGTCCCGCCCACCGAACCGCTCGGCACCATCTCCCGCGACGCCGCCGACGCCACCGGCATCCCCGTCGGCCTCCCGCTCATCGCGGCAGCCGCGGACAAGGCCTGCGAGGTCCTGGGATCCGGCGCGCTCGCCCCGGACATCGGGGCCCTGTCGTTCGGGACCACGGCCACGTTCAACACGACGCAGACCAGGTACGTGGAGGCGATCCCGCTCGTGCCGCCGTTCCCGGCCGCGATCCCCCGCGCGTGGTCCCTCGAGCTCATGGTGCCGCGTGGCTACTGGATGGTCGAGTGGTTCCGCCGGCAGTTCGGGCAGGCGGAGGAGTCGCGCGCCGCCGCGCTCGGCGTGCCACCGCACGGCCTGTTCGACGAGCTGCTCGCGCAGACCTCGCCCGGCGCGATGGGACTCATGCTCCAGCCGTACTGGTCCCCCGGGACGCGCATCCCCGGCCCCGAGGCGAAGGGCGCGATCATCGGCTTCGGCGACGTCCACACCCGGGCGCACGTGTACCGGGCGATCCTCGAGGGCCTCGCCTACGCGCTGCGGGAGGGGATGGAACGCACCGAGAAGAAGACGGGGACGCGGATCACCGAGCTCCGCGTCTCCGGCGGGGGAGCGCAGAGCGACGGCGCGGTGCAGCTGACGGCCGACGTCTTCGGGCTGCCGGCCGCGCGGCCGCACACCCACGAGACGTCCGGCCTGGGCGCCGCGATCGATGCGGCGGTCGGCCTCGGGATCCACCCGGATATCCCGACGGCGGTCCGTGCGATGACGCGCGTCGCGTCGGTGCGCGATCCGGACCCCGTCGCGCACGCGCTCTACGACGAGCTGTACGCGAAGGTGTACCGCCGCATGTACGGGCGGCTGCGTCCGCTCTACGAGGAGATCCGCCGGATCACGGGCTACCCCGGCGGGCTCTGAGGCCGGCTACTTCACCGCGTCGATCGCGGCGCGCAGCTCCTGCTCGGACACGACGGCCTCGAACGAGGCGTGGATGATGCCGTCGCGGCCCACGACGAAGAGCCATGGCTCCACGAGAAGGCCGTAGGCGTCCACCGCCGGCACGGGCGTCAGCTGCCCGCTCGCGTCCAGGACCGGCTGCAGGGAACCGTCCTTCGAGACGAGCTCGTACGGCTCCACGTTGATGAACGTGACGCCGGGCTCCGTCGCCTTCACCTTCTTCACCGTGTCGAGCGTGGGGCCGCACACGCGGCTCTGGCAGAACGCCGGCGTCGCGAACGCGAGGACGAAGGGGTCGTGGCGCGCGAGGGCGTCCGCCACCGAGGTCGTGTACAGGGACGGATCCGGATCCGTGTCCGTCGAGATGAGCCGCACGTCGCCGCCGACGTCGGACAGGGTCTTCGTCCTGACGCTCGGCGCCGGCTGGCCGACCGCGACGGTCGTCCCCTTCTGCAGGACTTCGAACCGGATGCGTGCCGCCTCGGGCTGCGTGCTCGCCTGGGCGCCGGGCTGCCCGCTCGCCTGCCCGCCGGCCTGGGCGACGTCCACCTCGACGCCCCACTCGCCGGCCGACGCGAAGTCCGCGGATCCCACGTAGAAGCCGCGTTCGCCCTGGATCGCCCACACGAAGTCCGTCGGGATGGTCTGGGTGGGGTTCGCCGGGTCCTTCGCAAGGTCGAAGAACCTGAGCGTCACCTGCCGGTCCGGGCTCGCGATCGGCTTGTTCTCGCGATCCACGAGCGTGAGGAGGAACCGGTCGCTGCCGACGACGTTCTCCGCGGACGCGAGCACCGGGATGAAGCTCGTCGTGGTCGCCGTCCCCGGCATCGGCCACCCGGCGATCTGCGTCCCGGCCACGGCCGACGACACCGCCATCGAGGCCGCCGGTGCGTTCGACATGCTGCCCGTCCTCGGGGCGGCGGTGCCGGCGGCGCCGGCCGACGTGCACGCCCCGACCGCGAAGACGGACGCGAGCGCGACGGCCGCCACGGAGACGGGACGGCGCGCCGGGAGAGCGAGGATCGGCATGGCCCGTCAAGGGTAGCGCCGATCCGCGGTTCGGGCCCCCGGCACGTCCGGGCCGACGGGCGTCACGGCGGCGTCGAGCCGGGTCGGGCGGCCGCCACGGCTCGGCGGTGACTCGCGAAGCCCTCTGCTAGCATTCGGGCGCTCGAGCGGCGGCAGGGAGGCAGGGTGACCCGGTTCCAGAGGCTCACGGCGGTCGCGATCGTCTTCACGTTCGCGCTCGTCACCGTGGGCGTCCTCACCCGCGCGATGCAGGCCGGGCTCGGCTGCCCCGACTGGCCGCTCTGCTACGGCAACGTCCTCCCCCCGCTCGACGACTACAAGGCGTGGCTCGAGTGGACGCACCGGACGATCGCCGCCGTGCTCGGCGTCCTCATCCTCGGCGTGGCCGTCCTCGCGGTGATCGACCACCGGCACCGACCGTCGGTGCTGTGGCCCTCGCTCGGCGCGGTGGTCCTCGTGGGCTTCCAGGCGTGGCTCGGCCGCGAGACCGTCCGGCTCGGCAACTCCGGCGAGTCGGTCACCGCGCACCTCGCCGCCGCGATGCTGCTCCTCGGGCTCCTCGTGTACCTGTTCGTCCGCGTGGCCTACCCGGCCCGGTTCACCGGACGCGGCGCGAGCCAGCGCTTCGCGCTCCTCGCCGCGTTCAGCGCCGCGTCCGTGTACGCGCTCCTGCTCTTCGGGTCGCACGTGACCGCGACGAACGGCACGCTCGTCTTCCCGGACTGGCCGCTCATGGGCGGGTCCGCGTTCCCGCCGATCACGGACCTCACGAGTGCCCAGGTCCTCCACCGGTACGTCTCGGGGATCGTGGGGATCGTCGTCATCGCGACGGCGCTCATCGCGTGGCGCAGCCAGCGCGCCCATCCGATCGTCATCCGGCTCGAGGTGTGGGCGGCGTCGATCTTCCTCGTGCAGTCGATCGTGGGCGCTCTCCAGGTCCTCACGCAGCGGTCGCCCTGGACGCAGGTCTTCCACGTGGCGCTCGGGTCCACCGTCTGGGCGCTCGCTCTCGCCGCCGCGGTCCATGCACACTACGCCGCGCGTTCCGACGGCGAGCTCGCCCCGGCCGACGGGCGACCCGGCGTTGGCCCGGATGCCGTCCCGACCTCGCTCCCGGCCGGCGCAGGCTCCGGCCCCATGGCCCCGGCCGTCGGGAGCCCCGGCACCACGCAAGCGGTCGGCGCAGGCTCCGGCGCCATGGCCCCGGCCGTCCGGAGCCCGGGCACCACGCAAGCGGTGGAGCTGGACGAGGCGATGCGCGCGATCGCGGTCGCGGGCCCGCTGGGCGATGCCGACGAGTCGCTCGCCGAGCTGGAGTCGCTCGCCAGGCAGGAGTCGCCCGCCGCCCCCGTCGCGCTCGCCGCGCCCGTCACCGCGACGCGGTCGTGGCGCATCGTCGTCCGCGCCTACGTCGCCCTGACGAAGCCGCGGATCGTCGAGCTTCTCCTCATCACGACGATCCCGGCGATGGTCCTCGCAGCGAAGGGGTTCCCGCCACTCACGCTCATCTTCTGGACGCTCGTCGGCGGGTCGCTGGCGGCCGGCAGCGCGAACGCGATCAACTGCTACCTCGATCGCGACATCGACATCGTCATGACGCGGACGCGGCGGAGGCCGCTCCCCGCCCACGAGGTGGATCCCGCCCACGCCGTGGTGTTCGGCATCGTGCTCGGGGTGATCTCGTTCGCCGTTCTCGGCTACTTCGTGAACCTCCTCTCGGCGTTCCTCGCGCTGCTCGCGATCGCGTTCTACGTCGTCATCTACACGATGATGCTCAAGCGGACCACGCCCCAGAACATCGTCATCGGCGGCGCCGCGGGTGCGCTGCCGCCGGTCATCGGGTGGGCGGCCGTCACGGGCCGCGTGGAGATCCCCGCGTTGCTGCTCTTCGCGGTCGTCTTCTACTGGACGCCACCGCACTTCTGGGCGCTCGCCCTGCGGATCAGCCGCGACTACGCGAGCGCGCGGATCCCCATGCTCCCGGTCGTCTCCGGCGTGAAGGAGACCGGGCGCCAGATCCTCCTCTACACGGTGCTGCTCGTCGTGGTCTCGATCATCCTCTGGCCGGTGGCGCGGATGGGCGCGATCTACCTGGGCGCCGCGGTCATCCTCGGCGCGATCTTCCTCTGGCAGGCGGTCCGGCTCTGGCGGACCGGCACCGGTGCCGGGGCGATCGGCCTGTACAAGTTCTCCATCACCTACCTCACCCTCCTCTTCCTCGCGATCGCGGTCGATGCCCTCGTGGTCATCCCCGTCGGGTAGCGCCGGTCCATCCGCACGTGCCGACCGACCGCCGCCGATGAGCCTCTCCGGGATCCATCCGGTCGTCTACGAGGCGCGGGTCGCCCAGCTGCGCACCGGCCGGCGCATCCGCGATCGCCTCGGCGGCGTCCCGTTCGCGCGCCGCCAGGTCGCCGCCGATCTCCCGTGGGTCGGGATCCGGCACGCGTCGCTGCTCCGGCGCCGTCTCGGCACCACCGACCCCGCGCTGCAGGAGGCGAAGATCGTCAACCTCCACCTCGCGGTGCGCGGCCTCGACCGGGTCGTGATCGAACCCGGGCAGGTCCTGTCGTTCTGGGAGCGCGTCGGGGCGCCGTCCGCGGCGCGCGGCTTCATGGACGGGCTGGTCCTCGTCGCGGGCGAGGTGGCGACCGGGACGGGCGGCGGGCTGTGCCAGCTCGCGAACCTCGTGTACTGGATGGCGCTGCACTCGCCGCTCCAGGTCGTGGAGCACCACCACCACGGCTTTGACCCGTTCCCCGACGACGGCCGGGTCCTGCCGTTCGGCAGCGGCGCGAGCGTCTTCTACAACTACGTCGACCTGCGGGTGCGCAACGCCACCGATCGCCCGATCGAGGTACGCGCATGGGTGGGCGCCACGCAGCTGCGCGGCGAGCTTCGGTCCGATGGCGCGTGGCCGCTCGCGTACCACGTGGAGGAGCGCGATCATCGGTTCGTGCGGGACCCCGACGGCCGCGTCCGGCGCCGGAACGAGCTCTGGCGCAGGAGCGTCGACCGGCGGACCGGCGTCCTCGCGGCGACCGAGCCGATCGCGGTGAACGACTCGCTCGTGCGGTATGCGGTCCCCGCGGCCCTCATCTCCGGCATGCACGGGTAGGGGCGGAGGCCGCGCGCGGGACCGGGTGCAGGTACGGACCTCCCATCGTCACCCGTACCGTCGTCCGGGGGCCGGATGGTGGCTCGATGGCGGACACTGCTCCCACGTCGCCGGCGCGCGATCTCGTTCGGGGGGTGTGGGGTTCATGGCCGCAGAGAACGTCGCCTTCGTCATGGTCGCTGGCTTCGGAGTCGGCCTGCTCACCCTTTTCGGCATGTTCCGGCGTCGCGGGAACCAGTTCGCCTGGGCGCCCACCGGCACGGGATCCACCGACCGGGGATATGTGCCCGACCCGGACATCGCCCGCCGGATCGCGGCCCTCCTCGGCGATGGTGACGACGACGCGCCGGCCCGCCGCTTGCCGGACCAGGCTGACCCCACCGGCGACGATGCGGCCGACGCCGGAGCGCCCACGACCGTGGCGGGCACGCGCCCCGCGCCGGCGAGGATCGACCCGGAGACGGGGCCGCCCGCGGAGACATCCGGCGAGGAGTCGGAGCCGGCGTTCGATCCGGCGGCCATGCTCCAGGAGCTCCTGGTCGACCCGGTCAGCGGGCTCGGGTCCCGCCTCGCGTGGGACCGGTGGATCGCAGACGAGTCGGCGCGCGTGCGACGCTACCGCCGACCGACGACCCTCGTGGTGGCCGAGGTCTCGGGCCTCGACGCCGTGGCGGCATTCCTCGGGGCCGACGTCGCGGTCCAGATCGTCGCGGCGATCGCCGACATCCTGCGAGCCAACGTCCGCTCGAGCGACCACGCGGCGCTCGTCGGTCCGGCGCGGTTCGCGGTCCTGCTCCCCGAGACCGACGAGGTACGCGCCGTGAACTTCGTCGAGCGCGTGCGTGCGTCCTGCGACCGCTGGCTCGGTGCGAACGCGTCGACCGTGAGCATCGGGTTCGGGTGGGCGAGCCCAGGGGCCACCGGCGACCTCGCCGCCGCGGAGGCCGTCGCGGACAGGCGCCTCGCCGTGGACCTGAGCGACGCCCCGACGGGCACGATGCGTTCGTGACCGGGCCCACCTGACCTGGGATCCCGCCGACCGCGCTTGCTCGCCGGCCCCACCCGCTCGCCCACCGTGCTTGCTCGCCGACAGCGCTTGCTCGCCGGCCCCACCTACTCGCCGACCGTGCCGGGAGCCTCCAGCTCCGCGGCGAGGTCGGGGTCCGTGCGCGCGATGTCGGAACCGTCGCCATGCCCGAGGAGGCGGAGGGAGAGCTGGACGACCGGGCCGATCCCGAAGGCGAAGACCACCGTGCCCAGGCCGACCGTCCCGCCGAGCAGGAACCCGACGACGAGGGCGGTGACCTCGACCGCCGTGCGCGCCCTCCGGATCGACCATCCGTAGCGGTGGTGCATGCCGGTCATGAGCCCGTCACGCGGGCCCGGGCCCAGGCCGGCGCCCAGGTAGAAGCCGGAGCCCAGACCGATGATGAGGACGCCCGCGAGCATCATGACGACCTGGACGGCCGGCTCGGTGGGGTGGGGGAGCAGCGGCAGGACGACGTTCGTCGCGGTCCCGATCAGGACCACGTTGAGCACCGTGCCGATGCCGGGGTACTCGCCGAGCGGGATCCACAGGAGAAGGATCGGGACGCCGACGAGGATGCTCACGGTCCCGAGCGGGATCCCGGTGTGCCGAGAGATGCCCTGGTGGAGCACCTCCCAGGGACCCAGGCCGACCCCGGCGGCCGCCATGAGCGCGATCCCGACGCCGAAGAGGAGCAGGCCCACGATCAGGCCCGGCAGCCGGCGCGCGACCCGTCGTGGCGCCCAGCGGTCGACGAGCGCGGGCGGCAGGGTTCGCGGCATCGGACGATGGTGACACAGGCGCGCCGCCGGGTGCCCCCGGCGCTCCCGCGCGCCCCGGCGCGGCCGGGCGCCTCCCACGCGACGGAGTGCGGCAGGGCGCGGCAGGGCGCTAGCGGCCGTGCGACCATCCGCACATGCACCTTCACTTCCTCGGCGGCGCCCGGACCGTCACGGGGTCGCAGTATCTCCTCGAGACGGCGCGCGCCCGCATCCTCATCGACTGCGGGATGTTCCAGGGCAGCCCCAACGAATCGGTCCGCAACCACGTGCCGCTCGCGTACGACCCGCGGGAGGTGGATGCTCTCCTCCTGACGCACGCGCACCTCGACCACTGCGGCCTCATCCCGCACGTGGTCCGGGAGGGGTTCGCCGGGCCGATCTGGGCGACGCCTGCGACGATCGAGCTCGCGGCGCTTGTCCTCCTCGACTCGGGCAAGCTCCAGGAGGAATTCGCGAAGCGCGGCGACCGCTGGGAGAGGCGGAACCCGGACAAGGCCGCCAAGGAGGACGCCGAAGACGTCACCCGCTACGAGGCCGCCCTCGACCTCGCCGAGAGCGGCGAGGAGCGCTGGCCGGGCCACGACGCCGACGAGCACCCGGACGACGAGCACGTCCCGACGACCATCGTCGTGGGTTCCGGCGAGCGCGCCCCGGTCGCGGGCTCCGCGGAGCAGGGCGGCCCGGACCCCGAGACGGACCTGCGCGACCAGCCCGCCGCGATCGACGTTGACCTCGACGAGCCGCTCTACACCGAGCGCGAGGCCGCCGTGGCCCTGCCGCTGTTCCGGCCCGTCGCGTACGGGACGGAGGTCGAAGTCGCGCCGGGCGTCCACGCCACGTACCTCGATGCCGGGCACATCCTCGGCTCGGCGATCATCCGCCTCCGGGTCGCGGACGAGGCCGGAGATCCGGAGCGCACGATCGTGTTCTCCGGCGACCTCGGGCAGCGCGGCACGCCCATCCTCCGCGACCCCACCGTCCTCACCGACGCGGACTTCGTCGTCGTCGAATCCACGTACGGCGGCCGCGAGCACGAGCCGGAGGATGAGGCCATCCGGATCCTCGCCGAGACCGTCCGGCTCGTCGATGAGGCCGGCGGCGTGCTCCTCGTCCCGTCGTTCGCGATCGGGCGGACGCAGGAGGTCGTGTGGGAGCTCGACCGGCTCGTGTCGGCCGGGAAGATCCCGCAGATCCGCCTCTACCTCGACTCGCCGATGGCCACGAAGGCCACCGACATCTACCGCCGCCACCCGGAGTGCTACGACGAGGAGACGAAGGCACTGCTCGACGGCGGCGAGACGCCGCTCGACTACCCGGGCGCGATCGTCGTGAACACCGCGGACCAGTCGCGCGCCATCGCGCACGCCCGGCGCCCGTACATGATCGTCGCCTCGAACGGGATGCTCACCGGCGGCCGCGTCGTGGGCCACCTCCGGAACCTCATCGACGACCCTGCGGCCACGCTCCTCTTCGTGGGCTACCAGGGCGAGGGGACGCTCGGCGCTCACCTCCAGGCCGGCGCGAAGACGGTGAAGATCGACGGCGAGGTCCGGGTGGTCCGCTGTCACATCCGCTCGATCAGCGGCTTCTCGGCCCATGCCGACGAAGCCGAGCTCCTCGAATGGGTCGGAGCCTTCGTCGCGGGCCGGAAGGCCGGGGACCCGGGCGTGCCGCGGCGCGTCTTCGTCGTCCACGGCGACCCCGAGGCACAGGACGCGCTGGCGCCGAGGATCGTGGCGCTGGGGCTGGACCCGTACATCCCCGTCTGGCGCGAGGCGGTCGACCTCGACGTCGACTGACGGCCTCGACGTTCGGCGGCCGGCGGACCTGCGAGCTGCGCCGATCAGCCGCGGACGGCGGCCACCATGGCGTCCACGGCCGCGGCGAGCAGGCCGTGGTCCGTGGAGACCGTGACGAAGCGGAAGCCCTCCGCGAGCCGTTGCCGCGCAGCCGCGGCATCGGGCACGTGGATCCCGACCGGGATCCCCCACGCCGTCGCGCGTGCGAGGACGTCCGCGATCGCGGCCAGGTTCTCCGGATGGTCGATCTCGCCCGTACGGCCCAGAGAGCCCGCGAGGTCGTTCGGGCCCACGAGCAGCGCGTCCAGCCCCGGTGTGGCGAGGATGGCGTCGAGGTCCGCGAGGGCTTCGCGCGTCTCGACCTGGATGCAGCAGGTGACGACGTCGTTCGCGCGCGCCAGGTATCCGCCGTCCCGGCCATACCCCGCCGCGCGTCGTGGCGCGATCCCGCGCGTCCCTTCCGGCGGGTAGCGTGTCGCGCTGGCCGCGCGCGCGGCGTCCGCGGCGGACCGGATCCGGGGGACGACGACGCCGCTCGCGCCGTTGTCCAGGGCGTGCTGGATCCGCGCCTGCTCGTTCTCCGCGACCCGGAAGAGCATCGGGATCCCTGTCGCGCGCGTCGCCGCGAGGATGGGGCCCAGGGTCCCCACGTCCACGACGCCGTGCTCCCCGTCGATCGCGAGGAAGTCGACGCCCGAGCCGGCCACGACCTCCGCCACCGTCGGGTCGGCGAACGTCACCCACGTCCCGACCAGGGGGCGGGCGCCGACAAGGACGCGGAAGTCGGGAACGATGTCGGGTCTCTCCACGTGCTCCTCCCGGTCTTGCGCCGTCGGATGAAGTGTATGGGCGCCGGCGGCCGCGGACCGACGCCGCCGCGCCGCTTGCGAGCGGCACGGCGGCGAGGACGCGGGGCACGATCACTCCGACGGCGGACGGCCTGCGCATCGGCCGTCCCTCCCGGGGAGACCCAGGGCGGGCGGGTCTCGCCAGTGGCTCCGCGCCGTCCCGGCGGGCGGGCCTGGACCGCGTGTCACGGGTTCCCGCGAACGATCACAGGTGCGGCCCGAGGTCCGGATGCCCCATCTCGTGAGGCCGCTCGATGCGAGCACCGCGGGTGCCCCCGATCCGCGCGGCCGGACCCGCTTCCCGGCGGCCACTGATCATGGCTTGCCCGGCCAGGATCCGGTGAAGTCGCTGGCGCGGTAGTAGCCGGAGTCGATGAGCGCCGATTGGATGTTGTCCCGCGTGACCGTGACGCTCGGCAACAGCGTGGCCGGGACATCGATCGTGCCGTTGTCGTAGGTCGTGGTCGCGACGGGCGCCCCGCCCTCCAGGAAAGCGACGGCGGCGGCGACGGCGTCGTGCACCCGCAGGCGAGGGTCCTTGAAGACCGTCATCCCCTGCCTGCCGTCGATGATGGACTGGACCGACGCCTTCTCCGCGTCCTGCCCGGTCACCCAGGCCTTCGTGACGCCCCTGTCTGCCGCGAAGACGCCAGCGAGGGCGCGGGCGGTGGTGTCGTTCGGGGCGAGGATGAAGACCGTGCCCTTGGCGGCGACCGGCGCGGCCGCGAGGTTGCCCGCCGCCAGGATCCGGGCCGTGGTGGCGTCCCAGTCGGTGGTGATCTGGGCGATGACCGCGGCCTGCTGGTCACGCCTGAGGGTGGGGTGGCCCTGGAGCTCGACCGCGACGCTCGAGTTGCGGATCACGAACGTGCCGTCGGCGATCTTCGGCTGGAGCTTCTCCCAGGCGCCTTCGAAGAACAGGAAGGCATTGTTGTCGACCGCATCGCCCGCGTAGAGGTACAGGTTGTTGCCCTTGGTCGCGCCGGCATTGTCGATCAGGTACCGGGCCTGGTCCGCGCCCACCGCAGGACAGTCATACGACACGAGGTAGTCGACCGCGGCGGTGTCGAGGATGAGCCGGTCGTTGGCGATCACCTTGACGCCGGCGGCCCCGGCCTCATCGGCTGCAGCCGCGGCCGCCGCGCTGTCCTGCGGCGTGAGGATCAACACCTTGATCTTCCGGCCGATCAACGCCTCGACGGCCGCCTTCTCCGAGGCGACGTCCCGGCTGGACAGGATCTGTGCGCTATAGCCCGTCGCCTTGAGTGCATCCTGGAACCGGGCCTGATCCCCTTGGCGCCAGGTCGACGGGAGCACGATGCCGATCGGCACGTAGAGGACGGTGAAGGCACCGCACTTCACGCTGCCGGTCATGCTGCTCCCGATCCGGATGGCGATCTTCCCGGTGCCCTGCGTCGCGGACTTGATCGTCGTCGCCTGGGCCGCCGTGAGGCTCGATGTCCGCGTGGCGGCGCCGGCGCTCGTCGTCCTGATCGCCGGGAACGTGATGAGCGTCGATCCGACGGACGCGCACGTCCCCGTCGAGATCGTGACCGGCAGGGAGGTCGCTGGCGTCAGCCCGGCCAGCGCGAGGGCGAGCGATCCCGACCCCGACGTGTACGCCTGGATCGTGGCCGTTCCGTTGGCCCCGTCGCTGCCGATCTGCGCCCGCCAGGAGGCGCCCACCGTGGCGGCGCTGACGGGCGCGACGACCGTCATCACGAGGATGGCGGCCAGTGAGAGGGACAGACCGACGCCGAACCGGCGCCAGCCACGTGAGGTGGATCGCATCGTCGACCTTCCTCTGGAACGCATGCTCACGGGTGGGTCTCGCCATTGGCTCGGCGCGGTCCCGGCGACCCGGTTCGGATCGCGCGTCACGGCTTCCCGTCAACATCACAGATGCGGTTCGAGGTCGGACTGTCCCAACGTCGTGAGACGGCTCGATGCGGCCGCCGTGGATGCCCCGATCGACTCGGCCGGACCCGCTTCCCGGCGGCCCGGGCTACCGCTTGCCCGGCCAGGAGCCGGTGAAGTCGCTGGCGAGGTAGAAGCCCGTGTCGATCAACGCCGCCTGGACGTTGTCCCTGGTGACCGTGACGGGATCGATCGCGGTGGACGGGACATCGATCGTGCCGTTGTTCGACGTTGTGGTCGCGGCAGGCGTGCCGCCCTTCAGGAAGGCCACGGCGGCAGCGACGACGTCCTTCACGCGCGTGCGGGGGTCCTTGAAGACGGTCATGTCCTGCCTGCCGTCGATGACGTACTGGATCGACGCCCTGTCCGCGTCCTGCCCGGTCACGAAGTACGTCCGGACGTCCCTGTCGGCCGCGAAGACATCCGCGATGGCGCGGGCAGTGGTGTCGTTCGGGGCGAGGATGAAGACGGTGCCCCTGGCCCCGGCCGGAGCAGCGATCAGGTCGGACTGGGCCAGGTACCTGGCGGTGTTGGCGTCCCAGTCAGTGGTGATCTGACCGATGATCCGGCCTTGCTGGTCACGCGTCAGCGTGGGGCTGTCCTGCAGCGCGACGGCAACGCTCGAGTTGCGGATCACGAACGTGCCATCGGCGATCCTCGGCTGGATCTTCTCCCAGGCGCCTTCGAGGAACAGGAAGGAGTTGTCGTCGGAGGCCGCGCCGGCGTACAGGTACAGGTTGTTGCCCTTCGTCGCGCCGGCCCTGTCGATCAGGTACCGGGCCTGGGCGGCGCCCACCGCGACAGGGTCGAAGGACACGAGGTAATCGACCGCAGCGGTGTCGAGGATGAGACGGTCGTCGGCGATCACCTTCACGCCGGCGGCCCGCGCCTCTTGGGCGGCCGTCGCGGCCGCCGCGCCGTCCTGTGGCGTGAGGATGAGGACCCTGATGCCCCGCCTGATCAGCGTCTCGACGGCGGCCTTCTCGGTGGCCGTGTCGGAGCTGAGCAGGATCTGTGCGCCGTAGCCCGCCGCGGTGAGCGCGTCGCGGAACCGGGGCTGGTCATGAGCCCAGCTCGACGGGATCACGACGCCGATCGGCGACGAGACGACCGGCGTGGGCTGCGGCGCCCCGGCGGTCGCGGCGGGCAAGGACGAGGGCGTCGGTGATGGTGTTGGCGATGGTGATGGCGAGGGGCTCGGCGAGGCGGGCGCCGAGGGGGCCGGAGTCGTGGCGACGGGCGAGGCGACGACGGCGGGAAGGGTCCCGTGCGTCGGACCCGGGGTGGGCGAGACCGGCAACAGGTGCACGTCCCGCAGGGCGCCCGCGACGAAGAGGCCCATCCCCAGCATCGTGACGAGGGCAGCAACGACGAGGATCCAGGCGAACCCGAGGCTCGGCAGCCTCCAGCCGGGCAGGGCAACGAGACGCCGCGCGCGCGGCACGTCGGTCGCCAGCGAGTGGGCCAGGCGTACCGCGTCGATCTCCGTGGGCGCCGCCTCGACGTACCCGCGGACGGCAGCCTCGAGGCGCCGCTCGAAGGCGTCGCGCTCACCGGTCATGTTCGAGCTCCACTCGCAGGCGATCGAGGAGTCGATCGAGGCGGCTTCGGACGCCCGATGCCGACATGCCCAGCACCGCGCCGATCTCGGCGGAGTCGAGCCCCGCGGCATAGCGCAGTCCGATCAGGGTCCGTTCCTCGGGCTTGAGTCGCGCGAGCACGTCGGCCATGTCGAGCACGGCCGGCGACGCGCAGGGGTCCGGAGCGGCGATCCGCTCCTCCGCGAACTCGAGGCGGATCGTCGTCGCCTGGCGCTGCCGCCGCAGGAGCTGGCGCGCCTCGTTCGCGGTGACCGAGAGCAGCCAGGCACGGATCCGATCCGGTTCCCGGAGAGTCCCCAGGCGCCTCCATGCGACCGTCCAGGCGCACTGCACGGCATCCTCGGTGAGTTCGCGGTCCCCGGCGCAGACGAAGTAGGCGACCCGGGCCATGTCGACGTGGAATGCCTGGACGAGGCGGGTGAAGGCGACCTCGTCGCCGGCGGCGGCGAGCGGGACGAGGGCGACGATCGCCGCGTCGACCGGTCTCCGCGGCTCGGCATTCGTGGCGGGCACATCGCTCACGGCGATCGGGCGACTCGCGGGCGCGACGACACGGCGGACGACGGCCGAAGCACGGCGCACCTCGGCGGGCACGAGACCGCCGCCGGTCGCGGCGACGACGCCGGGGCTCGCGAGGACCCACGCATGGCACGCCTCGGACGCACGGGCTCTCTCCCTTGGCGCCGATCGTCCCGAGAGTCCCGCCAGGGCGGCAGAGGCTTTCAGCCCGTTCATGGCGGCATCGCGCACCTCGGTCATCCCGCCCTCCGCGACGACATGGGCGCGCGGGCGGTCGCGCCCGACCGCGTCGCGATGGGAGGATGCCGCGCCCTACGTCCAGCCGCTCGGAACTTCGCGCCACCACCGTGCCCCTGGGAGAGGACCTTCACACGTGAGATGCAGGCACACGTCGATCTGTCCCGCGCCAGTGCCCCGCGGCGGCCCGAATCGTTGCCAGGCGCTCACGCGCGGCCATGCGCGGCCGGGCGTGCATCAGGCTGGGAGGGTGTCCACCCTGACCCGGCCCGCGGTGACCACCATCCGGAGCGTCTCGGCGGGGCGGGCGAGGACGGCGACGTCCGCGAGCGGATCCCCGTCGACGACGATGAGGTCCGCGGTGGCTCCCGCGACGATCCGCCCCAGGTCCGGACGCCGGATCAGGTCCGCGTTCACCGACGTCGCGGAGCGCACGATGTCCGCCGCGCGCTCCACCTCGGCGCGGATCGCGAACTCGCGCGCCTGCATGTGCCGGTGCTCGCCGAGGAGATCGCTGCCGAACCCGACGCGCACGCCTGCCGCCCGCAGGATCGCGAATGCCTGCAGGCCGGCCTCGAGAACCTCGGTGTTCTTCGCGAGCCGCCGCGGATCCACGCCGCTGGCGGCGCCGAAGGCCCCGAGCGCCTCGTAGGCGACCATCGTGGGCACGACGAACGCGTCGTGCGCGGCCACCTCGGCGGCGGCCTCCGCGTCGATGAGGTTGGCATGCTCGATGGACCGCACGCCGCATCGCACGGCCCGCGCGATCGCGTCGGCGCCGTACGCGTGGGCGAGGACGTACGTCCCGCGCGAGGCGGCCTCCTCCACGATCGCGGTCATCTCCGCCTCGGAGTACTGGACCATCCGGACCGGGTCGGTCTCGGACATGACGCCGCCGGAGGCGCAGATCTTGATCTGGTCCGCACCGCGCCGGAGCTCCTGGCGCGCCGCGAGCCGGACCCCTTCCACGCCGTCGGCGATCCTTGCGAACTCGCCCGGGTATGCGCCGGGCCACGGGTCGGTCTCGCCGACGGCTCGGTCGTCGCCGTGGCCCCCGGTCTGGCTCAGCGCCTTGCCGCAGACGAGGAGGCGTGGTCCGTCGATGAGGCCGCGCTCGATCGCGGTCCGGAGGCCGGCATCACACCCGCCGGCGTCGCGCACGGTCGTGAAGCCGCGCCGGAGCATCGCCTCGAGCTCGATGCGCGCGTACTGGGCCCGCAGGGACGTGGGCATGGGTCGAGCGGGGTCCTCCTGGACCTCGGCCGCCGACGGGTGGGCGTGCGCGTCGATGAGCCCGGGCATGAGCGTGAGTCCGGCGAGCTCCACGACGCGCAGCTCCGGCAGGTCCGGCAGGTCCGAGGGCGCGATGCGTGGCTCGCCGATCGCGGCGATGCGCCCGTCCACGACGAGCACGTCGACGCCGTCGCGCGGCTCGTCCGCGGTGCCGTCGACGAGGAGTGCCTCGCGGAAGAGGATGGCGGACATCGGCGCGGACCTCCGGTGCGCGCCGCAGGCCCGGCGCATGGGAGGTCACTCTAGCCGCCTCAGCCGCCCTGCGCGGCCCTCCGGGCGGCGAAGCGCGCGTCAGAGCCGGCCCAGCCGGGGTCGAAGCCCTGGCCATGCTCATCGATGTCCATGACGAGCGGCGCGTGGTCGGACGGGACGGGCTTGCCCTTCCGCGCCTCGCGGTCGATCTCCACGCCCACGACCCGCTCGGCGACCGGGCGGGACGCGAGCAGGTGGTCGATCCGCATCCCCTCGTTTCGCTGGAAGTTCCCGGCCCGGTAGTCCCACCACGTGAATCGCGCGGGCTCCTGGTGCCGTGCCCGGTAGACGTCGGTCAGCCCCCAGTCGACGAGCGACCGGAAGGCCTCGCGCTCCGGCTCGCTCACGTGCGTGGACCCGTGCGTGGCCGACGGGTCCCACACGTCCGCGTCCGCGGGCGCTACGTTGAGGTCGCCGCCGAGGACGATCGGAGCGGCCGGGTCCTGCGTCTCGTCCAGCCAGCGCCGGAGCCGAGCGAACCAGTCGAGCTTGCCGGCGTACCAGGGCGTGTCGAGCGCGCGCCCATTCGGCGCGTACAGGGAGACGACCCGCACGCCGCCGCAGACCGCCGACACCATCCGTGCCTCGTCGAGCGGATCGAAGTCATCCTCCCCGCCGCCGACCTCCGCGCCGGCTGCGGACGATCGCACCGGGCCGTCGCCGAAGTTCGTCACGACGTCCGCGGCGCCCACGCGAGTCGCGATCGCGACGCCGTTCCAGCGACCCTCGCCGTGATGGACGAGGGTGTAGCCGGCCATCTGGAACGCCATGACCGGCGCCGCGTCGTCGGCGAGCTTCGTCTCCTGCAGGAGCAGCACGTCCGGGGCGGCGCGATCCAGCCACCACTCGACCTTCTCGAGGCGCGCCTTCAGCGAGTTGACGTTCCACGTGGCGATGCGCATCGGCGGCGTCTCAGTACCGGCGCCCGCGCTGGCGGGCGAGGTCGAACGTCGCCGTGTCGGCGATCGCCATGACGGCCATCGTCCCGGCCTGCACGGGATCGGTGACGACGAGGTCCACGTGGTCCGTGATGGACCCGGCCATGTTCAGCGCGATGACCGGGATCCCGCGTGCGCGGAGCTCGTCCGCGGCACGGCTGATGTCGCCGCCCATGATCGATCCGGCGAGGACGAGCAGGCGGGCGCGCGGCAGGTCGGCGACCGCGCGGACGGCCGCCGCGATCTTCTCCTCGGAGACGAGCGGGATCGTGTCGACGCTGATGAGCTCGCCGCGGAGGTTGTGGCGATCCGCCTCGCTCACGGCACCCAGGGCGACCTGCGCCACCTGCGCGCCGCCGCCCACGACGATGACGCGCTTGCCGAAGACGCGGTCGAGGGCACGGGTCGGCCTGACACCGAGGACGCCGCCGACGTCTCCGATGCCGGCGAGGAGACGCTCGGCATCGACGCCTTCCACTTCGAGCTCCGTCTCGACGTGCGCGCCCATGCCGTCGTCGTCGCCCGCGACGCGCCTGACCGTGGAGAGCGTCCGGACCGTGCCGCCGAGCGCGGCGACGCCGGACGCGATGGCGGGCAGCAGGTCGGGCCGGTCCTCGTGCTCGACGCGGATCGCGACCGCCACGGGGTCCGGCGTTTCGCCGCGGCGCCGCGGGGTCATGGCGCCGTCACCGGTCCGCGAGGCCGCGGGCCAGGCCCGTGATCATCTCCGCGCCGCCGCCGTCCGGGTGCTCGTCGCCCGGCAGCTCGAGCGCGGCAAGGACCTCGCGCGTGACGGCAGGGTCGCTCGTCGTGAGCATGAGGGAGCCGCCGGTGTCCTCGGCTACTCCCACGATCCCGGTGATGTTCACGCCGCGGTCCCCGAGCGCGGCCGCGAGGCGCGCGAGCGAACCGGGTCGATCGTCGAGGGTGACGGTGAACCACGTGGGCATTGGGGGCCTCCTCCGCGCGGATGGTACCGCCCCGGCCCACGCCGTACCCTGTGCGCATGAAGAAGCCGCCCGATCGGCCGCCGGTCCAGGTCTTCGGCCGCGACGATTCGCAGGCGACGCGCGCGGCGCTCCGCTTCTTCAAGGAGCGCAAGGTGGGCGTGACGTACGCGAACCTCAAGACCCGCCCCATGGCGCCGGGGGAGCTGCGCCGGTTCGTGGAGCGCCTCGGCGCGACCGCGTGCGCGGACACGGACGGCAGGCCGTGGCGGGACGCGGGGCTCGGGTACCTCCGGATGGACGACGACGAGCTGGCGCGGCGCCTGCTCGTCGACCAGCGGCTCCTGCGCCTTCCTCTCGTCCGGGACGGGAAGGAGGTCTCCGCCGGGCCGGCGGAGACCACGTGGAAGGGATGGATCGTGGCCGGCGACGGCGTGGGTGCCGCAGCGGGCAAGACCGCGGCGGGCAACACCCCAGCGGGCAATGCGACGGCCGCCGGCATGGGCCGTCCGCCGACAGGGGGAGGGCGCAGATGACCGAGTCCGGCGAGCCGATCTCGGAGCACCGACGGTCGGGCCGCGTCGTCCTCCGCGGGCGGGGAATGGAGGTCGTCCGCCAGTTCGATCGGGGCCAGACGGCGGACGAGCGGCTCCTGCGGCGTCCACTCCGCCCGGCCTTTCTCGACAGCGATCCGTGGCGCGTCCTCCGGATCCTCGGCGAATTCGTCGACGGGATCGACGAGCTGGCCGTGCTCGGACCCGCGGTGACCGTCTTCGGCTCGGCGCGCTTCGGAGACGGTACGCAGGCGTACGCCCAGGCTCGCGAGCTGGGAGGGCTTCTCGCCGGCGACGGCCTCGCGGTCATCACCGGCGGCGGCCCGGGCGTGATGGAAGCGGCGAACCGCGGCTGCCAGGAGGCCGGCGGGCTGTCGGTCGGACTCAACATCGAGCTGCCGCACGAGCAGTCGCCCAACGCCTACCTCGACATCTCGATCGAGTTCCGGTACTTCTTCGTCCGCAAGACGATGTTCGTGAAGTACGCCGACGGCTTCGCGATCTTCCCGGGTGGATTCGGCACGCTCGACGAGCTCTTCGAGTCGCTCACGCTCGTCCAGACGAAGCGGATCGAGCACTTCCCGATCGTGCTCATCGGGAGCGAGCACTGGGGCGGGCTGCTGCGGTGGGCCAACGACACGCTCGTCGAATCGGGAGCGATCGCGCCCGAGGACCTCGACATCTTCCACGTGACCGATGACGTGGGCGAGGCCGTGGGGATCCTGACGGAGTACTCGCGCCGGCGTCACGCGCTCGCGGCCGCCACCCTCGGCGAGGAAGACGGCGAGCCGTTCGGGCGCTGATCGTCGGCGGCCTGACCGGCGATATGACACATCGAAGAAGCCCCGGGCGCGGCCCGGGGCTTCTTCGCGTGGTGGATCCGCGGGAGGCTAGTTCGTGGTCACCTGCCGCGTGGTGAGCGTGACCGGGACCGTGGCGTCGGCCGTTCCCCGGCGCACCGTCAGGTTGATCGTCTCCCCGGGCGCGTGCGAGGCGAGGAGCTCGATGAGCGGATGGTTCGTGTCCACCTTGGTGCCGTTCACCGCGGTGATCACGTCGTTCTCCTGGAGGCCGGCCGTCGCGGCCGGGCTGCCGGCCTCGATCGCGGTGCCGCTCCCGCCGGACGTGATCCACGCGCCCGCCGTGACGGACACGTTGTTGCGCGTGGCCACGCCGGCGTCGAGCGGCTGGTAGCGGATGCCCAGCCACGGGCGGGAGAGTGGCTGCCCGGCCAGCGCCTGCTGGGTGAGCGGCCGTGCGAGGTTGATCGGGATCGCGAAGCCGATGCCCTGGGCGGACCCGGCGATCGCCGTGTCGATGCCGATGACGTTGCCGCTGGCGTCCACGAGCGGGCCGCCGCTGTTGCCGGGGTTGATGGCGGCATCCGTCTGGATGAGGTCGTCGAGGTTGATGTTCGTGTCGTTGATCGAGCGGCCGAGCCCGGACACGACGCCGGTCGTCACGGTGCCGGGGTACTCGCCGAGCGGGTCGCCGACCGCGATCGCGAGCTGGCCCACCTGGAGCGCCGACGAGTCGCCGAGTGTCGCGACCGGGAGCCCCGTCGCGTCGATCTTCACGATGGCGAGGTCGGTGAGGGTGTCGCTGCCGTAGACCTTGGCGGGGAAGGAGCGGCCGTCTGAGAGCTGGACCGTGAGCGTGCCGCCGTCAGCGACGACGTGGTGGTTGGTGAGGATCCAGCCGTTCGCGTCGAAGATGACACCCGAACCCACGCTGACGGGGGTCTGGCCCTGCGGGAGGCCGTACTGGGACTGGCCCTGGGTGCCCTGCGAGCCGTTGCCCTGGTTCGGGACGGTGGGGACGGTGGGGTTCTGGCCGCCGCCGCCCTGGCCGAACGGATCTGTCGGCTGGGTGTTCCCGCCGCCGCCCTGGCCGAACGGATCTGTCGGCTGGGTGTTCCCGCCGCCGCCCTGGCCGAACGGATCGACCTGGCCGTTGCCGCTGCCCTGGCCGGTCGCGCCGCTCGACCCGGCCGAGCCGGTCGAGCTCGACGAGACGATCGTGACGACGGCCGGGCTCACGCGCCCCGCGGCGGCCACGACTGCTTCGTTGGTGCCGGCGAACGCGGTCACCGGTGAGCCATTGGAGGCTCCGGCGACGGGCGTGACGACGCTCGCGTTGCGGGCCTGCGGGTCAGCGACGACGGTCACGGTCTGGTTGTTGAACGCGCCGGCCGAGGTGAGCGCCGCGACGGTGCCCCCGGAGGCGAGCGCGGCGACGCCGATGATGGCGATCGCCATCGTCCCGATGCCACGCCGTCGCGGGGCGGGCGCCGGCACGGGCGCGAAGGGGGATCCCGGTGCGAACGCGGGCACCGGCGCGGGCTCTGGCACGAAGGCGGAGGCAGTCGCGGGCTCCAGCGAGAAAGCGGGCACCGTGGCCGGAGGGCCCTCCTGCCCGATCGGGTTCTGGGTCTCGTTGTCCATGGAAGGTTCCATCTCCTCTGGTCGTCCTGCGCGGATCTCAAGGCGGACGTTCCGGTAGGGCCACTCTCGTGCCGCATCCTGAACGTCTCCTGAAGATTCACGGTCCTTATCCGGGCCGACACGTGGGCGACACGCGGGGCGTGGCGGGGCGATGGGTCGAACGGAAGGCGGCTCGACTCGGGGCGGGGCTCGTCCGGCTGCCGGCGGTGCCCGGGGGTCTGGCCGGGGCGGGCCAGGGTCGACGGGGACCGTGGCGCGACCGCGCGGGGCGAGAGGACGTGGGCGGGACCTACCCGGAGCGCGCCTCGGTCGACTGCGGCTCCGCCGCCGCGGCATCGTCGGGCTTCGTGGCCCACGCGATGAGGAGCATGACCGCGCGACCGATCCCGTAGCTGAACAGCGTCGGCGTCATGAACCAGATCGTCGCGATCGTCGCGGAGATGGGGTCGATCGGCACCGGGTGGTCGAGAGCCTCCGCGACGAAGAGCAGCGCGAACATGCCGAGCACGACGCCAGCGACGACGGCCGCGAGGCCCATCCATCCGCGGGTCAGGATGCCCGCGACCAGGCCCGCCGCCAGGAGGACGATCGGCGACAGGAGCGCGCTGTCCACGGCGCAGCGGCCCGTGTAGCCGAGGGCAGCGCAGCCCAGCTCGACGGTCACGAAGAGGGACGCGGGGCAGGCGACGACCACGATCACGAGCGCGGCGATGGCGCGGGCGGCGCCGGACCGGGTCATGGACGAGCCTCCTCCCTGTTCGGCGGATGATGCTCCATCCGGCCGGGCGCGGGAACCCCGGAAACCGCGGCAGACGGGGACGGCGCAGTCCCCGGGCCGACACGCCCGCGCGGTTACGCGCGCTCGTCGACGGGGACCGCCACCTCGATCCACCCATTCGAGATCCGCACCGGGTAGAAGCGCATCCGCCGTGTGCGCGTCAGGCGTCGCGCATCGAGCTTGGGGCCGGGCGCGTCCGCCTTGGGCTCCGACCCGGCAGCGGTCCAGGGGGCGTGAAGGACGCCGTCGGCGTCCAGCCCGCCGGTCGACGGGAGCTGCACGGGCTCGCCCGTGCAGAGGTCGAAGCGCCCCCGGTGGAGCGGGCAGTCCACGATGCACCCGTCCAGGACGCCGATCGAGAGGGGCGCGGACATGTGCGGACAGCGGTCCTCGGTGGCGACGATCCCGGCCGGCGTGTGCGCGAGCAGGACGTCCAGGTCGCCGATCGTCACGCGGCGGTGCGCTCCGGGCGGGAGGTCCGCGACGCCGAGGAGCGCCGCGAACCCCGCCCCCGCGCTGCCGGGCGCCGCGAGGCTGGCCGGGACCGGGGCCGGACGCGCCTCGTCGGTCACGACGCGCCGGCGACCGTCACGCGAAGTCGAGCGGCAGGTCGGCGACGAGCGCCTCCGTCGCCTCCTCGTCCGCGGCCTTGGCCGGGATCCGCGTCGCGGACCGGAGCGGCAGCTCGCGGATGACGAGGACGGCGAGGAACGCGAGGACGCCACCGATGACGCCCAGCCAGAACGTGTCCGCGATCGCGAGCGTGATGGCCCGGTAGATCGCGTCGACGATCTGCGGGACGAGCGGCTCCACGATCGGCCTCGCCTGGGCCGGCACGCTCGCCAGGATCGACTGGCCGAGGTTGCCGCCCACGCCGACGAGACTGTTCGGGTCGAACGCGCTGCCCTGGAAGCCGGCCACGACCTGCGGAGGGACCCCGGCCGCCGCGAGCTGGACCGGGACCTGGTCGCGCAGGACGTTCCCGAAGATCGTCCCGCCGATCGACAGGCCCACGACGCCGCCGATCTGCCGGAAGAACGTGAGGTTGGACGTCGCGACGCCGAGCTTCGTGAACGGCACCGCGTTCTGGACGACGATCGTGAACGCAGCCAGCGTGGGGCCGATGCCGATCCCGAGGACGAGCATCCACGCGCTGATCACGAGCTGGCTCGTCGTCGCCGTCATGCCCGTGAAGAGGTACGAGCCGACGATGAGGAACGCCACCGACACGATGATGAGGACCTTGTACTTCCCGGTCCGGCTGATGATCTGGCCCGAGATGATGCTCGAGCCGATGACGCCGATGAGGAGCGGGAACAGCGCGTAGCCGCTCATCGTCGCGCTCTCCCCGAGCACGACCTGGTAGAAGCGCGGCAGGAAGACCGTGGCCGTGAAGAAGCCGAACGCTGCGAAGAACGTCGCGACGATCGACCCGGCGTATGTCCTCTCTCGCCAGAGGTCGAGCGGGACGATGGGCTCCTTCGCGCGCGACTCGATCGCGAGGAAGACGAGGAACGCGGCGATCCCGAAGATGATGAATCCGCCGACGGTGGGGTCCGTCCAGCCGCCGCTCTGCGCGTTCGTCAGGCCCACGAGGAAGGGCACCACGGCGATGATGAACACGGCCGCGCCCAGGAGGTCGAACGTCCGAGTCGCCCCCACCCGCTTCACGGTCGGCAGCAGCCGGATGATGAAGTACAGGGAGACGATGCCGACCGGGATGTTCACGTAGAAGATCCAGTGCCAGCTCCACGTGTCCGTGATGAAGCCACCCAGGGCAGGGCCCACGAGCGCCGACACGCCGAACACTGCGCCGAACAGCCCCTGGTACTTGCCGCGCTCCTGCGGGCTGAAGAGGTCGCCGATCACCGCGAGGCTGACCGGGAAGAGGGCGCCTGCACCGAGGCCCTGGATGCCCCGGAAGAGGATCAGCTGCTCCATGGTCTGTGACAGGCCCGACAGGGCCGACCCGATCAGGAAGATCACGATGCCGATGATGAGCATCGGCTTCCGGCCGTAGATGTCGGAGAGCTTCCCGTAGAACGGGACCGAGATCGTGCTCGTCAGGAGGTAGATGGTGACGACCCACGTGTAGAGGTCGTTGCCGTGCAGGTCGGTGACGATCGTCGGCAGGGCGGTGCCCACGATCGTCTGGTCGAGGGCGCCGAGCAGCAGCGCGAGGAGGACCGCGCCGAAGATCTCCATCCTGGCCCGGTGCGAGACCTCGATCGCCGGCCGCCAGCCATGATCGCTCTGGTTCGCCACCCCGGCCGGGGCGGCCGGGGTGGGTGTCGCTTCCGTCATGCTCTACTCAGCCCTTCTCCGCACGCACCGTCGGCGTCGCACATCGTCGGTCGACCGGCACCGGGCCGGCCTCCATCTCCACGTCGCCGACCACCGCCAGGCAGCGCTCGAGCGTCTCGCGGTCCATCGCCCGCACCACGCGCCCCAGGACGTCGCGCTGCAGGCCCTCCATCTCGTCGGGGATCCGGCACCCGGCCGGCGTCAGGGTCACGTGCACGACTCGCCGGTCGTCCGGATCGCGGTGTCGCTCAACGAGCCCGCGTTCCTCGAGTCGATCCACGAGTCCCGTGACGTTCGGCAACCCGAGCCCCAGGAGCTCGGCGAGGCCGCTGATCGACAGGTCGCCGTGATACCGCAGCTTCATGAGGACCCACAGCTGTGCGGTGCTCACGCCGCCGTGGACGAGGCCGCTCACGTGGTCGACACGCCGCCGGGCGAGAGTCCGCGCGAGGCCGTCGCTCAACACGTCGCAGAGATCCGCGTCGGAGGTCGCGGCGTGCAGGTCGGCCGCCGTCGTTGGCGCGTCGTCCGGCGGGACTGCAGGGGGGGTCGCATCCAGGGTCACGATCGGGAATGATAGGTGACCTGAATGATTGCGTCAACCTGAAGTATATGGGGCCAGGTGGCCGCCGCGCGGCCGCAGCGTTGCGGCACCCCTTGCCACGGACGTCGTTCGGGCCGCGGACCGCTGCGCCGCTCGCACCTGGCCACGGACGTCATTCCGGCCTCGCCGGGGCACGGCTCCAGCGGTATGGTCGAGGCCTACCGTGAGGAGGTCCCGATGCGCATCGCTCTCATGATCGAGGCTCAGATGGGCCTCTCGTATGCCGATCAGCTCGCCATAGCCCGTCGGGCGGAGGCGGCGGGCCTCGAGGCGCTGTTCCGCTCCGACCACTACGAGAGCTTCCCGGGCGATGTGGACTCGCCGACGACGGATGCGTGGGCTGTCCTCGCCGGCCTCGCGCGCGAGACCGATCGCATCGGCCTCGGCGTTCTCGTGTCGCCGGTGGCGTTCCGACACCCGGGCAACGTCGCGAAGCTTGCCGCGACGGTCCAGGACATGAGCGGCGGGCGCCTGGAGCTGGGGCTCGGCGCCGGGTGGCACGAGGACGAGCACCTTCGCCACGGGTTCACGTTCCCCCCGATCTCCGAGCGCGCGGACCTTCTCGAGGAGCAGCTCGCCATCGTCCACGGTCTGTTCCGCGAGCCCGACGGCTGGTCGTTCTCGGGCGCGTTCTACCAGGTCGAGGACGCGCGGTTCCGGCCGCGACCGGATCCGGTCCCGCCGATGATCGTGGGCGGTGAGGGGAGCGCCCGGGGCATGCGCATCGCCGTTCGCTGGGCGGACGAGTTCAACCTCTCGTCCGTCGACCCGGACCTCGCGCGCGAGAAGATGGCCCGCCTCGACGCCGCGTGTGTCGCCGCCGGCCGGGACCCCGCCTCCCTTCGACGATCGGCCATGGCGGGCGTTCTCATCGGCCGCGATCGTGCTGCCGTGGACGCGCGGCTGGCCGCCCTCGTCGCCACGCTCGGAGCGACGGGCGCCACGAGCGAGTGGCTCGAGGCGCGGCGCGCGCGCTGGGTCCTCGGGACGCCGGACGAGGCGCGGACGATGGTGCGGCGGTTCGCCGACGCGGGCCTCGAGCGGATCCTGCTCCAGGACTTCATGCCGAACGACCTCGCGATGATCGACGAGATCGGCGAGGAGCTCGTCGGGCGGGTCTGACGGGCTTCCCGGCGTCGCGCAGGCATGGCGCCGGGAGCCGGCCGGGCCGGGCGGTACGAATCGCTGGGCGGCGGGGGGACTTCCGCGCAGGGCCGTCGGCCGGATTGCCGCCCGATAATGGCGGTCTGGGGGGATCGGACCCGCGGCCGCACGGCGGCCGCGGGTCACCTGTGAGGGAACACCATGCGCACCCCCCGAACACTCTCCCGTCTCGCCGCCGCGACCGTCGTCGTGGTCGCCCTCGCCGGCTGCAGCGCAGCCGCGAGCCCCAGCCCCGCCCCCACCTCGGCGCCGAGCGCGACGGCCTCCATCAAGGGGTCCAGCGCCGACTGCGCGCTCGGGCCCAACCTCAAGTGCACGAACGCGGACCTCCGCGGCATGAACCTGGGCGGCCGCGACCTGTCGGGCATCGACCTCTACATGACGGACCTCACCGGCGCGAACCTCTCGGGCGCCATCCTCACCGGCGCGAACCTGACGAGCGCGATCCTCAACCAGGTCTCCGCGTCCTCCGCAAGCTTCAACAACGCCGACCTCACGCACGCCGCGATGAACAGCGCCGAGTTCAACAGCTCCGGGTTCGCCAATGCGAACCTGACCGGCGCGTTCATGAAGGACACGCAGCTCGTCCGCGCGAACCTCAGGGGTGCGAACATCGATGG